>DASWQD010000257.1:0-7477 GCA_036398255.1 Gemmatimonadaceae bacterium
CGGCGCCGAATGGGGCCACTACATCGCGCTCGCCGGGATTCTGTCACTGCTCGTGCCCTTCTGGTGGCGCAGCGTTATCGGCCAGGTGGCGGGCGGAATGACTGTCGTCGCCATCGGCATCGCGCTGTCTCCAACGATACGCGCGATGAACGCCGGGCGAGGGCTCGAAAAGCGACTCGATGCAGCGTTCGGAAAGACTGTGCCGCGTTCCAATCCCGACGCGCGCGCGATGTCGAGTCCGCTTTCGCTCACGAGGATGTTTCGCAACGCCGCTCCAGAGGCGGTGAGCGCGAAGTCGCTCAACTACGTGAAGCGCGATGACGAGCAGATTGCGCTCGACCTTTATCTGCCGGGAGACAGCGCCGATTCAGCCGGGAGAGCGGCGCGCTCCGCGCCACTCGTCATCACCATTCACGGCGGATCGTGGGTAAGCGGATCTTCGCAGGACCTGCCGGAGCTTAATCACTATCTCGCGAAGCGCGGATACGCCGTTGCTGCGATTGGCTATCGCCTCGCACCGAAGCATCCTTTCCCTGCGGCAACGGAGGACGTCAACGCCGCAATCGACTATCTCAAGCGCCGCGCGAGCGTCTTCGGGATCGACTCTACGCGGATTGTGCTCGTCGGAAGATCAGCCGGCGGCCAGCTCGCGCTTCAGTCCGCCTACACGAAGAACGACTTCAACATCCGCGGCGTTGTCGCATTGTACGCGCCGACGGACCAGATATGGGGCTGGGAGCACCCGACGAAGCCGCGTGTCTATGACAGCTTTGCGACGCTCCGGGCGTTCCTCAACGGAGAGCCTTCGCAGATCGCTGCGACTTATCGGGCTGCGTCGCCGATAAATTACATTGGATCCCATACAATTCCGACGCTTCTCATTCACGGCACGATGGATCCGCTCGTCTCCGTGAGGCAAAGTCAGCGCCTGGATTCGGCTCTCGCCGTCGCACGGCGGCCGCGCCTTCTCGTCGAGATGCCGTGGGCCACGCACGGGTGCGATTTCGTCTTCAACGGTCCGTGCGGCCAGATGGCGACGTTTGCAATCGAGAGATTTGTCGCCTCTGTGACCCGCTGAGCGTCAGCGGCCGCGCTTCTTCTTGTCGTACGATCCCGGCTTGAAAGTGGCCCACTTTCTTTCTGTGTCCTCGAGCTCTTCTCTCAGCTTCACGTAGCTGTCGTATCGCTCGCGGCTCACCCGCCCGGACTTCACCGCTTCAAGAACTCCGCAGGCGGGCTCGGTTCGATGCGTGCAATCAGCGAAGCGGCACTCCTGCATCAATCCGCGCAGCTCCGGGAAGCACGCGTCGAGATGCTCCGACGGCATTCCCCACATCCCGACTTCGCGCAGCCCGGGTGTGTCCACGACGTATCCTGAGTCGGGCAGCGGGTGCATGAGAGCACCGACTGTGGTATGGCGTCCCTTGTTCACGCTCTCGCTGATCTCGCCCACACGAAGGTTGAGACCGGGATACATGCCGTTCAAGAGCGACGACTTTCCGACTCCCGACGGACCGCTCAACACCGACGTCCGGCCGGCGAGCGCGTCGTGCAGCGCTTCCAGCCCGATCTGCTTCTTCACGCTGGTGAAATGCATCTGATAGCCGGCAGCGATGTAGTCGCTGAATTTTTCCCGAGTCGCTTCCTCATCGACGAGATCGATCTTGTTGATGACGATTCTCGCGTCGAGTGAATTACCTTCGGCGATCACCAGGAACCGATCGAGCATTCGAACGTGCGGCTCCGGTTTTGTCGCGGCGAACACGATGATCACCTGATCGACGTTCGCGACGACGATCCGCTCTCCGTGGCCGCCTCCCGGCATCCTGCGCGCAAGCTGGGATCGGCGCGGCAGAATTTCCCCAATGGCCCAGGTCTCCTCGCGAGATCCGGGCTCGAGCATCACTTCATCGCCGACGGTGAGCTTGAGGGAATCGTCATCGATCTTCTTGAGTCGGCCGCGCATCGGCACGTCGAGCATCTCGCGGTCCTCGGTTCGCACGCGCCACGTGCCTCCAGTGCCGCTTATTACAACCGCTTTCACTGCGATTCCTCGTCGCGCATGGCGTCCCACCACGGTCGGCCTTCCGACGACTTCGCCGCGATTGCCTTGTTCAGCTCCAACAGCGCGTCGTTGAGCTGCATCGCGCCGACGAGGTCTTGTGCCTCTCGCTCGCTGTCCGCATAGCGGAGGTAATCCGTCTCGACATGCCCTGACGCGACGGGATCACCGTGCTGGTACCGAACGAAAAAGAGATATCCGGCCCATGGTCTCGACGGATCGCCGGTCTCGTCCGTCATGATCTCGACGCTGTACGACGCGCCGTCCTTTCCCTCGAACGCCGGAGGTCTTGAATGAACCGCAGTGTAGCCACCGACAGTGTTCGCGTCGCCTTTCGAGTGATCGGCGGGAAGGAACTGCCCCATTTACCTCCTGCTTCTCCCCACCATCTCCCTGACGATGTTGCCGGTGATGAAAGCGACATTCGCCGGACGCTCGGCGAGCCTTCGCATCAGGTACGGATACCATTGTGTCCCGAACGGGACATAGACGCGCATGCGATATCCTTCGCGCACGAGCTTTTCCTGAAGGTCGCGCCTCACGCCGTACAGCATCTGGAACTCGAACTGATCGCTCGCGATGTCATTGTCGCGTGCGAACCGCTTCGTCTCGCGAACGATCGCTTCGTCGTGAGTCGCGATTCCCGGATAGTGACCGTCGGTGAGGAGAGTGCGCATGCAGCGGACGTACGAGTCATCCACGTCTTTCTTGTCCGGATAAGCGACACTCGCCGGCTCCTTGTACGCGCCCTTGCACAGCCGCACTCGCGCACTCGCCTTGTTCGCTTCCTCGACATCCGCCGAGGTGCGGTACAGGTAGCTCTGGAGCACGATGCCGACATTGGCCCGATAGGACGGATAAAGCCGCTCGTAGAACAGGTCGAGGGTCTTCTGCGTGTAGTCGCTCGACTCCATGTCGAGCCGTACGAAGCTCGCGTGATCGCGCGCGCGATCGAGGATGTTCTGCATGTTCGCGACGCACAGATCCTCGGAGATGTCGAGCCCCATCGCGGTGAGCTTTACCGAGACGTTGGCATCGAGCTTGTTTTCGCGGATCCGGTCGAGCATCTCGATGTAGGCACGCGCCGAGTCTCTCGCTTCGCCTTCGTTGTGCACGCTCTCCCCGAGGAGATCGAGCGTCGCCGTGATCCCCTTGGCGTTGAGCTGCCGCACCGCCTCGATCGCGGTGTCGAGAGTTTCTCCCGCCACGAACCTGTTCGCAAAGCCCTTCGCCATGCGGTTGTGGCGCACGAAGTTGAACACCCTGGGCTGCGACGAGAGGTAGAGAAGCGCGTTGCGAATCATCTGCTGGGTTGACTTCTATGGTGTGGGCGGGACGCCGCCGATCTTGAAAACCGGATAGAGACCACCCGGCTTCAGCTGCGCGTCGAGAAAATTCCACGTGACGAGACCATCATCACTCTGGGGTTCCAGCATGTATGCGGCCAGAATTCCCAGGGGCTGCTCGACATCCACGACATACGAACCGGGAGGAACGGTCCTGGTTTCGCCGCGCCACGTTCCCGTCAGCCGAACCTCGCGGTGCCCCTGAAATGGTCGCGGCGACGTCACAACGGAGTCGATCGCGAAAACAAATCCAGTTGCCGCTACATCGGCGCCCGGCTGGGCGGCGCCGGTTCGCGTGACGACAATTCCGTGCGCGCGCAGAACCCGAACCACCTGGGTATCGGATGGAGCGAGAACGTACCGCGTCGGCCGGGACGCCGTGAGCGTCGGCCTGAAACGATCGAACACCGGCATCTTCACCGTCACATAGCGCCCTGTTCTGCGGCGACCCCTCGGAACTCCCGGCTGCGTCCGCGCAGAATCTCCGGTCCGCTCCACGATCTCGGCGACGACGCTTCCCGAGTCTGGAGCCGCAATCATTTCTGATCGGATCGGAATTCCCTCTCTCGACGCGTTGCCTGCTGCCACCGCTTCGCGCATGCGCGGCGCAAGCTCACCCGTCAACGACAGAATTTCGCGAACGAAGGCATACGTAGACTTCACGCGTCGCTCGAAGGGATCGTGCGAGTACGCTTCACTCAGAATCGCGACCTTGCCACGCAGTCCGTAGTAGTTGGTTCCGAAGCGCGGACGCGAGTCGAACGTGGCCCATCCCTTCGAAAGCGTATCGTTGTCGATGAAGTCGCCGTAATCGAACGTCGGGTAACCGTGGCGGGACTGCATTCTCCGACGAAGCGTCGGCATCATCGACTCGCGCGTCCACACCGCGAGCGGCGCCGCATTGTTGAGAGGAGGAGCGTAGGTCAGCGCGTAGCCGTGATAGCTGCCGTTGGTCGTATGCAGGTCGACGAATACATCGGGGTTCCACGCGCTGAACATCGCGAGCGATGCGCGTGTCTCGGGCGCTTCGGCCTTGATGTAGTCACGATTCAGGTCGAGGCCCTGTGCGTTCTCCCGAACACCGACCATCTCCGGGCCGTTCTGCGATCTCCGGTTCTGCTCCTGCGATGCGAACCGCTCGTTTCCGTCGGCGTTGTAGATGGGAACCGCAATCAGCACGACGGAGTCGAGCACATTCGGACGAGACGCGGATGTCAGATCCCGAATGACAGCGAGCAGCGCTTCCTTTCCTTCCACCTCACCCGCGTGAATGTTGCCCTGAACGTAGACGACGGGACGTCCCAGCCTTTTTGCTTCCTCGGGCGTGGAGACGCGCGGGCGTGATGCCACTACATATGGTATGTCGCGACCCTCGCTCGTCTTTCCGATCGACCCGAATGTCAGCTCCGGCCGACCCTTGAGTGCATCGAGAAACGCAGCGACATCCGCGTAGCGGGATGTCTCGAGGTAGTTCGTCGTCTCGGCGCGCGTCCTTGGCGCGTTCGCCGGATTTACTCCGGTCGAAACAGTGGGCGTACAGCCAGTCAGAATCAGTGATGCCGCGAACAGGGTCACGACGCTGACTGAAGGCTTCACGCTTCGGGGTAGAATCGCTCGCCGCGGCGCGCCATCGATACCAGGACTTCTGCCGGCTCGAATCGCCCCGGGAATCGGTCGTTCAGGTCCTCGAGCCGCTTCACGAGCTCGGCGATTCCGATGGAGTCCATGTAACGGAAAGGACCGCCGCGGAATGGAGGAAAGCCGAACCCGAACACCGCGCCTACGTCTCCGTCGCGCGCGGAGCGTATGACATTTTCGGCGAGACAGCGGGCCGCTTCATTCAACAACGGAAGAACAGTGCGCTGCTGAATCTCGGATGCGGGAATCTGGGCGCGAGTCTGCGCCTGATTGCCGGTCGCAGCGGTAGTCTCGCGGGCACCGGGTGCGAGCAGCGCGTACACACTTTGATCCACCTCGCCCTTCTTGCCTTCTTCGTCGTAGACGTAGAAGCCCTTCTTTGCCTTCCGTCCATATCTGCCCGATGCGACGACGGCCTGCATCGATGACGGCGGCGCGAACCGCTCACCGAAAGCGTCGTACATGATCTTCCCGGCCTTGGAGCCGACATCGAGGCCCACTTCGTCCACGAGCGTGATCGGGCCGACAGGAAATCCAAAGTCGAGAAGCGCGTTGTCGATCGCATCGATCGCCGCACCCTGGTCGAGAAGCCGCCCCGCTTCGTTGATGTACGGAGTCAGAATCCTGTTGACGTAGAAACCCGGACCATCGTGCACCACGATCACCGTCTTGCCGAGTTTCTTGCCGTATGCGACGACGCTCGCGACAACGGCTGTGTCCGTCGCGTCTGCCTCGATGACCTCGAGAAGGGGCATCTTGTGAACCGGCGAGAAGAAATGCATCCCGACGACGCGTTCCGGCCTGCCTGAAGCCGCAGCGATCTGCGCAATCGGAATGGTGCTGGTATTCGAGGCGAATATCGCGTCCGGCCTCAGCTCCGGCTCGACCTCGCGAAGCACCTGGTGCTTTACGTTCAGGTCCTCGAACACCGCCTCGATCACGAGATCGACATTTCCGAAACCGGAATAGTCGATGGTGCCGCCGAGGAGGGACATCGTGTCGGAGAACTGAACCTTCGTGATCTGTCTCCTGGTCAGTCTCTCCTTCACGACATCGCGGACTGCGGCGAATCCCTTCGCCACGCGGCCGTGATCGGCGTCCTTCATCCGCACCAGCGTGCCCTGCTGAATAGCGATCGACGCGATTCCGGCCCCCATGAAGCCTGCGCCGAGTATTCCAACCTTCTCCACTGGTAGAATATCCGGCGGTGGTGCCCCGGGAACCATGGGAACTCCCGGATCCTTCTTGAGGGCTGCAGTCGCGAAGAAGATGTGAATCAGCTGGCGGCAGACGTCGGTCATCGCCATCTCGCCGAACAACCTGGATTCGGTTCGGTATCCGTGGCTCGCGCCCCCACGATATCCGGCTTCGACCGCATCGATGGCCGCGAGCGGAGCGGGATAATTGCCGCGAGTTTTTTTCAGCGTTTCTTCGCGGGCTTTTTTCAGCACCACGCGTCTTCCCGCCGGATTCTCGTCGAGAAGAAATCCGGCGACTCCGCCCTTGTGCTTCTGGTGCTTGACGGTGCCTTCGGCGAGCTCGATGGCGCGCTGAATCGCGATCTTTCGCAGAATCGACGGATGCACGAGCTCATCGACTAGTCCAATCTGCATCGCCTTCTTCGCGCGAACGTTCTTGCCGGTGAGGATGATGTCGAGCGCCGCGCGCACACCGATCAGCCGCGGAAGGCGCTGCGTGCCTCCTGCACCGGGAATGAGACCGATCTGAACTTCGGGGAGCGCGAGCACGGTCTTCGGATGATCTGTCGCGATGCGATAGTGAGCGGCGAGCGAAAGCTCGAGCGCTCCGCCCATGCACGCTCCGTGAATCGCTACGACAAGTGGGGTTCTCTGCTCGTGGATCGAATCGAGCAGAAGCTGACCCTCGTGACTCAGGCGCTCCGCTTCGGCCGCCGTCTTCAGCTGGAGAAACTCCTCGATTTCGGCGCCTGCGATGAAGCTGTCCTTCTTGCCGCTGATGAGGACGGCCGCGCGCACGTTGAGATCACGCTCGAGGCGATCGAACAGCGCGACGAACTCATCCTTCACCGCGCGATTGATCTTGTTCAACGCTTCGCCCGGCAGATCCATAGTGATCACGGCAACGCCGTTCACGATCTCGGTGGTCAACGCGTACGGAGACGTCACTGGTCGCGCTCCACTACCATCGCGAACCCCATCCCGCCGGCGGCGCATACGGTCATCAAGCCGAACTGGCCATCTCTCCGGCGAAGCTCGTTGAGCAGCGTCACCGTGATGCGCGATCCAGTCGCTCCGAAAGGATGACCGATCGAGATAGATCCACCCATGACATTCAGCCGAGACTGGTCAACCTGGCCTACCGGTTCCGAAAATCCCGCGCGCTCGGCCCAGTATCTCGATTCGAAGCCGCGAAGGTTCGAAAGAACCTGAGCCGCGAAAGCTTCGTGCAT
>DASWQD010000258.1:0-4337 GCA_036398255.1 Gemmatimonadaceae bacterium
GTGGCGCAGCTCCTCGAGATGATCGAGGAACGGCATCTCCGTGTCGGGAGCCACGCGCACCTTTGCCACGATGTCAGCCGAGAACGCGCAGACGCTCTCGGGCGAGCTCCGCTTCGTCGGACGACGGATATTTCTGGATCAGCTCGTTGTACAGCCGCTTCGCCGTCGTTGTGCGTCGCGCGGTCTGCGCCATCACTCCGCGCTTGTAGAGCGCGGTCGGCGCGCGAGGTGAATCCGGATACCGGCTGACGACCGCGGCGTACGCCGTATCAGCACGCGCAACAGACCGGTCCGCAGCGAATGATTCCGCGATCAGGAACTGCGCGTCCGCCGCCAGCTCCGAATCGGGATAGCGCTTGAGGAGATCTGAAAGCGCAGAGCGCGCCGCGCTGTTCCCGCCCCGCGTCAGCTGGTCGCGTCCGATGCGATAAAGCTCCTCGGCGGTCGGTGCATCTTCGACAGGCGCAGCGGGAGGCGATGCGGGAGCAACCGTTACGGAATCTCCGGACTGCACCGTCGCGGGCGGGGAGGGCGGAGCGGGAGCGGGAGCTGTCGCTCTGATCCGCGCGTCGATCTCGCGTCTCAGCTCTCTCAGCCGGCTCTCGCTCTGGCCTGTGACCTCGAGAATCTCGCTGACCTGCTGCCGCATTCCGCGCACATCCGCCTGAGTCTCCGCGCGAAGCCGCGTGAGGCGCTGGCTCAGCGCCGAGATCGAGTCGGATACGTCGCGCAGCGTACTCAGGATCTGCACGAGCTGAGTGGCGCGAACGGAATCCGACACTGCTGCTTCCGCGCGGGTCGTCGAAACATCATCGCGCACTTCGTCGAGCTGCGCCGTCGAGGCAAAGCATCCGGAAGCCGCGACCACAATGAGAGAAACCGGTACCGCTCTCGCCCAGCGAACTGCTGACCGCATCATCCCCCCGCTATGATCTCGAATTCAGCGCGGCGATTGAGCGCCCACGCCTCTTCCGTGTGTCCCTGCACCGCCGGTCTCTCCTCGCCCATGGTGACGATCTCGACGCGATCCTCCGCAATTCCGAGCGCCGCCAGGTATCGCTTCGCCTCCGCTGCCCTGCGAAGGCCGAGCGCGAGGTTGTACTCGTCGGATCCTCGCTCGTCAGCGTGCCCCGTGATTCGAATGCGCAAGTTGGGGTGGCGCAGAAGCACGGGAGCCTTTGCCTCGAGAGCGGACCGCGACTCGTCTGCCAGCGCGGATTCGTCGAGATCGAAGTAGATCACGTTCGCGATCGTGGCTCGCTCGCCTGAATTGACCGGGGCACTCGTCGCCGGTCCTGCTGCAGCAGCGGCAGCTGCCGCAGCGGCCGCCGCGTTTCGCGCAGCTTCCGCGCGCGCAATCGAATCCAGGCGCGCCTGCTCGCGCACGAGGCTGTCAGTGTTGACGCGTCGCGGAGCCGGCCGGTTCGCCGGCTTGCGGGAGCACCCCGCGGCGACGACTGAAACGGCGACAGCAATTCCGAACACCCGGGCGATTGATAACATTTTTTCCGTATTGCGAGAGGGGACTAAACGATGGAGCGCATCAGAACGCTCCGGTAATCATCGGTGACCACGCCGCCAGCCGAGCACCCGGTTTCTGAGTGAGCTGACGGAACCTTCCAGATTCGGTATCGAGAATCCATATCTGCTTCGAACCGCCTCTCGTCGAGGAAAGAGCGATGTGACGCCCGTCGGGAGCCCATGACGGACCTTCATTCTCTCCTTCGCTCGTCAGCTGACGCGGTTCCTTGTCGCGGACATTGATCATCCACACCTGAAAATCGCCCATCTGCTGCTCGTACGCGACTGCCCGCCCGTCAGGGGACCAGTCGGGAGCCGCACGGTAGCTGCGAACTCCGGGCGTGAACGGAGTCAGCAGCTGAAGATTGGTTCCATCCGAATCCATTGTATATATCTGCGGAAACCGCGAGCGCGACGAGAAAAACGCAATCTGCCGCCCGTCCGGGCTGAACGAGGGAGAACCGTTGTCGCTCCCTCGGCCAAATGTGAGGCGCTGCACGACTCCCGGCGAATCGACGGCGGTCATCATGAGGTCAGTGCCCTGTTCGTTTCCGCTCGCGTAGACCACATACCGGCCGTCATGCGAGTACGCCGGCGTGATGTTGAGACCGCCGCCGCTGATCGTTCGCGTCCGCCCGGTGGCGAAATCCACCTCTTCGAGCTGCGTGCCGGCGCCGGCCTCGAGGAACTTGGAATAGATCAGCTTCCTTCCGTTCGGATGCCACGCCGGAGAGAGCGACAATCCACGCCGCGTCAGTGCCTTGTCGTTGAACCCGTCGCTGTCTACGACGCGAATCAGTCCATTGTGAACGTACGCAATCCTCGTCGCCGCAATGCCGCTGCGGCCGGTGATCCAGCGCTCGACCTCGTCACTGATGCGGTGAAGCCCGACACGCTGAGCATCCTCGGCTGCAAGCCGCGCTAGCGAGTCGTCGCGGGCGATGCGCGCGGCGTTGCGGGTGATGGAGGCAGCGACTGAGTCGCGGCGGTCATCCTCCCATCGCGCGACATTGCGTCTCAGATATGCGGCAGCCGCTGAATCGCGGCGAATGGAATCACGAATGACGAACCGTCTGTCGCGAGTATCCTTGGTCAGACGTGGACGTCGCATGACATCGGCGCGCACTCGCAGCGTGCGATAGATGGAATCACGAAGCGCCTTTTCGCGAGTCGTGGTCGCGACAGTGATCGAGTCGAGCAGCTTCGCATCGCGGTTGGCTGGTACACCTGCGACGCGAAAATCCCTGACGTCGATCTGACGCCTGGTGCTCACGTCGAAGAGCGCCACGCGGTATCCGCCGGAACTGCGCCTGGCCTGGATTATCGCGGCGACGCCAAGATTGGCGAAGAGCGAATAGTTGTAATCCTGGCCTGCTGCCGGGGTGAGTCCCATCAGCGTCATGTCGTCGAGAACGAGCGGCGTGACGCGATCGCTGTAATCCAGATCCCGCTGAATGATCGTTCGCACCGAGTCACCGGGTGTCGAATCGACTGGCATCACGATGACCTTGGGCGTCGTGCCCCGCGGGTAGTTGATACCGAGCCTGACACCCGGAGCGGGTGGAGCGGGTTCCTGGCTGCAGGCGCGCGTGCTTACAACGGTCGCGGCAGTTACGGCAAAGGCTGCCGCAATCGAGAGGTAGCGAAGTTTCATCTTATGATACGGGGGTCGAAGCTGAAGACAACCGGCAGGGCATCGTCGCGAAATCCATCAGGCAGTGGTCCGAATTGAGAGGCAGCCGCTTCCACGGCGCCCTGGGCCTCGAGGTCGAACGCGTAAGAGCCCGAGCGTGTTACGAATGCGATTCCAATTACTGATCCATCGCGACGAATCACGAATCTAACCTCGGCGCGCCGGCCTGAGTTGGCGTCGGCAGGATTGAAGCGCAGCGCAATCTGGCGAACGATGTTGTTCAGATACCCGGGGAAGGGGAAATCGATTCCCTCGGTCTGCACCGTCGCGACGTCAGTCCCCTTCCCTCCTCTCGGGCCACCGCCTGCACGAGGCGCGGGGAGCGGCGGCGTGGCTTCAGCGGGCTTTTCGACGGGCGTGGCGCGCTCTGATGCTTTTCTCGGAGTCACCTTCGCGATGGGCACTGCTGGCTCCTTCGAAACCGCGGACTTCGGAGGAGCAGTGGCGGGAGGAGTCGGCGTTGGAGCGGCGGGCTTCGGCTGCACCGTTCCAATCGCCCGCGGGCCCGGCGGAGCGGCAACGATATTTACCTTATATATGGGCGGCAGGGCTTCCGTCTTCCCTTTCCTGAAGCCGAGAAGGACGAGCACCGCGAGCGTTGCGTGGATCGCGAAGGAGATGCCGATGGGTCCCTTCAGCCGCATCATCGAACCGCTCGCCATCCGAACTGCCGTCACGCGCTACTTCCCCTGCTCCGGCTCTGCAACGAGCCCCACATCGGGTGTGCCGCTGGCCCTCATCACGGCGAGGACTCTCACTACCTCGCCGTACGGGACGCCGGCGTCGGCGCGAAGGTAAACGCCATCGCGACCGCGTTCTGCGGCGAGGGCACGGAACGTCGCGCGGAATTCCGAAAAGCTGAGGGAAGTCTCGTCGACATGGATGCGCCCGGCGCGATCGACCGTCACGACGAGCCCGCTCTTCGGCTCGAGCGGGCGGGCTTCCGCACGCGGAAGGGTGATGTCCACTCCGCCCTGCATGATCGGCGCGGTGATCATGAAGATCACCATCAGCAACATCATGATGTCGATGAGGCTGACGACGTTGATCTCCGCGTTGAGGGGCATCCCCTCCTTGCGCCGGCGGTGGGCCATGGACTTCTCCTGCCTCGCGGCCTAGATCC
>DASWQD010000259.1:0-2590 GCA_036398255.1 Gemmatimonadaceae bacterium
TGGAGTTCCTGTCGTGCTCGTGACGTCTTCGCCGGTCGCGTTCGCAATGCCGAAGTCGGTCATGCGCCACCGTCCGTACCGGTCTATCAGAATGTTCTCGGGCTTGAGATCCCGATGCACTATGCCGATTCCATGCGCCGCCGCGAGTCCGTCGAGAAGCGATTCGATCTGCGGTGCGATCTCGTTGAGTGCGCGCGGACCGGCCCTCTCGACGAGACTTGCGACCGATCCCTCGTCGGCAAGCTCCATCGTGTACCACGAGAGGTCGCCCTTGCTGTCCCAGTCATAGATGGGGACGATGGCCGGATGCGCGAGCTGCGCGGCGAGCTTCGCTTCACTCCAGAATGCCGCGACTGCCTTTGCATCAGCCGCGACGTGAGGATGCAGCACCTTCAACGCTACCTCGCGCTCGAGTGAGAGATCTCGCGCGCGCCACACCCTGCCGAAGCTTCCCGACCCGATCGCTGACAGAACCTCGTAGTCGTCGCCGAGCGCGTAACGAATTCTCGCCTCCTCCGACTGTTGCGCCGCAACGCCGGCATCGGCGACCGGGACGAGAACTCCCCGCGTGACATAGCTCGTGTCGGCAACCCGGAGAAACGAGGCAATCGAGCCGAAGCGATCAGCCGGGTCAGGTGAAAGCGCGCGATCGACCGCACTGGCGAGCGACGCGGGAGTTTCAGGACGAAGCCAGCTCACTGGCGGAACATCACTCACCGGAGGCTCTTCACCGGTGAGTGCGGTAAAGCAGATCGCCGCGAGCTGCCACTGATCGCTCTCGCGCGTCGGACGCCACTGACCTTCATGCCATTCCGGTGGAAGGGCCGTGTCGGGTCGTCTCTCCTTCGCCATTCCCCCAGGCCGCCGCGGGGACATTCCCGCCGGAATGTCCTCTCGCGGGACTGCCCATTGCCATTCGAGCAGCCAGAGACGCCCAGTCGCTGCCAGCCACACAGTGTCTACAGTGAGCGCGCCGTGTGTAGTTCCGGTGTCGTGCAGGTAGGAGAGCGTCGATCCTGCGCCGCGCACTACCTGCATCACGAGTGGAATCTCGACACTTCCCAGACGCTGCATGTGCGCGCGAATGGTTTCTCCGGTTACCCACCGCCTCAGGTAACCCGGGCCGCGCCGCGGCTCGCGCTCGGCCACCCAGTAGTGATACGTCGTCGGGATCGCGGGATGACTTCGGTGCGCGAGATGCTTCGCTTCGGAATAGAGCCAGTCGTGATGTGCTGGATTGGGCGCGGTCACCAGCGCGAGCGAGCGGCCGAGCCCGTCGTTGACCTGCTGGTAATGCCGCTCGTCGCCATACACACCACCCACTCCCCACGACCACGTGGGCGGCAGGTGCCACCCCGCAATGTGCGGAGGAAGATGTGCTGTCTTGAGTCCCTCGGCGGGAGTTCGTTTCTGCGCCGTCACGATCTCGCCGCCTGCAGAGTGATCGTCACTCGCGCGCCGCTGCCTTCATCGCTTTCGATGTCGATCGTCCCGCCCCACGACTCGAGAAGACGGCGGCTGATCGCGAGACCCAGTCCGCTTCCGGTGGTGCGAGTCGAGAAGTGCGGCTCGAACACTCTCGGCAGCGCCGCGCGAGCGATTCCGGACCCGTCGTCGTGAATCTCTATGGCGACAGCTCTCTCGAGGCTCGACAGCATGACTCGCACATGGCGCGCACGTGCAAGACGGGCATTCTCGAAAAGATTCAGCAGCACATCGCGAAGCTCGTCATTCCGCGCTTCCGCATAGACGGGAGACGACGCTCCCTCGAGCGTCCAGTCGACGCCGCCGATTCCCATTTTCTCCAGTGCAACCACGTCTCGTAATATGGCTGCGACGTCAACCTTCTCGCCGGGAGGCAGCTCGCCCGGACCGCTTCCGTACCTGCTGAAAGTCTGCGCGATCTTGTCGAGCCGGTCGATCTCCGAAAGAATCCGGGTCACGTTCTCATCCAGAACGCGGTCGAAATCCACACGCGGATCAGTGCGCGCGCGGCGCAGGTGCTGAACGCCGAGTCTGATCGGAGTGAGCGGATTCTTGATCTCATGAGCCACCTGACGTGCCATCTCGCCCCACGCAATCACTCGCTCCGCGCGTGCGACTTCGATTCTGCTCAGCTCGAGGTCGCGAGCGAGCACTCGCGCCGCGATTCCGCTCAGCCAGAATGCGGCGATCGCGCCGACCGCCGTTGCGAACAGCACGAGAATCGTCAGGTCGCGACGACGCCGATCGAGAACGAGCTCGTCGCTTCGAGCCGGCGCGGCGAGCACATGTTCGCCTGCTCCTCCAATCGATACGGCTCGATATCCCCAGAACATCGCCGAGCCCGCGATCTCCTGCCGGGATGTAGAAGTGAGCTCGCCGTCGAGCGAGATGTTCACGTGCACACGCCGGGGCAGCATTCTGCCTGCGGGCGCAATCAGCTCGTAGAGCGAGTCGCTGCTCGACGACAGAATTCCATCGGAGTACACGAACAGCGGCGCACCAGCAATGCTTTCGCGCGCGACCTCCGACGTGGGCGCGCCGGACGATGCCGCACTCAGGATTTCGCGCACGAGAAGCTCACGCACGCCGCGGTCATCGCGCTGCA
>DASWQD010000260.1:0-3040 GCA_036398255.1 Gemmatimonadaceae bacterium
GGTTTGGAATTCCAAGTAGCGTCGCGAGCGCGAGATCGGGATGATGGCGGAGTGTGTTGCTGCACAGCACAACATCGAACTCGCTCTCCGCGAGCCGCGAGAATCCACCATCGGCCAGGTCCCAGCTGTTCTCGCCGCGAACGATCGGCAGTACCTCCGCGACATGCGGATTTCGCTCGAGAACTTCAGCCGACCCTGGAGAAACCGCATAGCTCCACTCGACGCGCGGGAGATATTCGCGCAGAACCGGAAGAGAGCAGGTGCGGTACAGCACGTCGCCGATGTGAGTGTGACTCAGGATCAGGCCTTTGCGCCACGCGCTCCTCGGCGTTGCCGGCCCGCGTGACCGCGCCGTCGCGGCGAGCCGGAGGATCGGGGATGCGAGCTCGGATGCATACGCGAGCAGTCGATTCCGGGTTTTGCGAAACAGATCCGGTTGGACGCCCGCGAACCCCGAGCTCACGTCGTCACTAGCTGTTGGCGTCCGCGCTGACGAAACCGGATACCGTGCCGCGCAGGATTTCCCATCCGATACGAGGGCGGCCGCGAGCCGCTTCGATCACGGCGCGCCCCGGCTTGGTCAACGCGAGGTATCCGAGCGCCGCTGCCTTGGTCCATCCCCGATAGTTGCGGCGCACATAGAAAACGCGGAGGCGATTCTGGCAGTACGCAACGACGGGCGAAACGCTCGCCGGACCAACGGTTGCTCCCACCTTGTGATAGACGGTCGCGCGCGGAGCGTACAACACGGGGAATCCCGCGCTTCGCGCGCGGAAGGAATACTCGCCGTCCTCCCAGTACAGGGGGAAATACACTTCGGCGAGGCGGCCGAGCTTCTTCAGCACGGGCCGGGAGATCACCATTGCGCAGCCGGTGACAAAATCAGTCGGGACAGGCGCATCGGAGTCGGGAACCAGGTGCTTGTGCCGATACAGCGCGCGCATCGGAAGCTCCTTGCCTCCCGCAAACCAGACTTTGTCGCGCGCCGGATCTTCGAGAATGGTGCCGGTGATCAGCCCTGCATCAGGGGCCTCGCGCAGGGCTCGCGATATGTCGGCGAAGAAATCCGGCGCGACAGTCGCATCGTTATTGAGGAGCATCACGTGCGTCACGCCCGTCTGCTCCTCTAGCAGCTGGATGCCGAGGTTGTTGCCGCCGGCGAAGCCACGGTTTCTGCCGGCCTCGATCACGATGAGCCACGGCATGACACCGTTTTCCGTGACCACGCCGTGTTCGCGGCCCCACCGGCGGATGGACGCGACCGATGAATCGGTCGAGCCGTTGTCCACGACGACAACGTGCGCCGGGCCTGGCTCCGCTGCGAACAGCGACTCGAGGCACGGAATCGTGTCGTGCGCATTGTTCCAGTTGAGCACGACTACGCCGAATGAATGAACGGTTGCAGTCATCTGTTCAGCCGCGCGATTATGCACGACCCGCGCCGTCACCCTGCGCGCCGCACTCCCATGGCGGAGCGAACATCCGACCGGGCCCTGCCAAGCGAATGCTCGAAGTCGGACCATGAGTCGGGGTTGCGGAGTCTCCAGTCTGCGAGGACCGTGAGGCTTCCGGCGACGAGAATCCCGAAGAGGAGCCCGACCACTGTGGACGTGAACAGCAGCGCACCGTAGCGCGGCCACTGTGCCTTGCGGGGCGGGATCGCCTTGTCGATCACCGTGATGAGCGCCTTGTCGTTGATCTCGTCGAGACGGGCGAGCTCGAGCTGCTGCTGAAGGTTGAGGAAGAGATCCGACGAGAGATCGACTTCACGCCTGATGCGCGCCTCATCTGCCTTGAGGCTCGGCGAGGTGATGAGACCCCGGTTCTGCTCGTAGAAAAAGCGCTGCCGCTCCTCGGCGATTCTCAGCTGCATCTGCGCGCTGTCGTGTCGCGACTCGAGGAATTCCCGCTTCGATTTCGCGCGCGACACGCGGGTCTCGCGATTGAACTTGCTCACTTCCTCCACGAGCCTGTTCGCGACCTGCGCGGCTAGATCGGGCCACTGCATGTCGGCGCTGAGCGAGACGAGATTCGTCTTCACGTCGAACCCGGCCTGTATCGCCTTGCCCAGTCGCTTGATCGCGAGCTCCATCCTGAGTCGGGGATCGTCTTTCTTGATCCGCATGATGTCGATGAGCGACGCGCTGTCATTTGGCGCATCGGTGCGCGGATTCGGATAGCGCGACTGAGCGATGCGGGTGAGGAGCTCGCGGCTCTGACAGAGCTGGATGTAGAAGTTGGGCGACTCCGACGGGTCTCCGCCGAGCGAGCCGCCGAGCTGCGAGATGAGTCCGCCGACGCCCGATGCTCCCGACATTCCGCCGGGAAGCTTCGATTCGCTCGATGAATTCGCGACGAATGAGGCCTTCGCGCGATACACCGGTGGAATCAGAAACGACGCGATGACGGCGAGCACGATCGAGAAAACCGTGATCACTGCGATCATCCTCCATCTGAGCAGAACGCCAGCGAGCCACCTCGTGAAAGTGAGGTGACCCGGGGGGATTGCCTGCTCGGCGGATTGCATAGGCCCTATTGCTTGAGGGCGATCGCGATTGCTACGAAGCTTGCGGCAAGCTGCGCGATTGTGCCCAGCGTCTGGAGATAATCCACGCGCCGGTCGGCCGCATCCTTCTCCGGCACGAAGACGGTGCTGCCCGGACGAGGCTTCGGATTCGAGCGGAAGATGAACTTGCCGCCGGTCGCTTCCACTTTCCCGTTTGGCTGCGTGACGTATGCGTAGCGCAGGTCACCCTTGCGCGTAATTCCGCCCGCCGCACGAACGTAGTAATCCATGCTTCTTCCGGGCACGTACGTGACTGCGACTGGCGAGTTCACCGCGCCCTTCACGTTGACCACAGCATTGAACCGCGGAATGAAAATGGAGTCGCCATTCTGCAGCTGAATATTGTCGCGCGACCTGGGGTTGCGCAGCACCTCGGGAAGCGCGATGCCGATGCGGCCGACGTTGTCCTTGCTGCGGAAGAACGTCACGCCGTCGGAGTAGGCTTCAGGCGTGAGGCCGCCTGCGCGCTGAATG
>DASWQD010000261.1:0-12128 GCA_036398255.1 Gemmatimonadaceae bacterium
GACAATCGCGACGAAGGCTGGTCGTCTCGTGCTCGATGGCAAGGACACCATACCTCTCGCAGTCGCCGACAGCGGCCGCCTTCAGGGTGAGCTCACGGTGTCGCGGAGTGGCTTCTATAAAGTAGAGCTCGCCGACGCCGCGGGGCGCTACGTGCCGGCCTCACTGGATTACGCGATCGACATGCTCAGCGATGGAGCACCGTCGGTCTCGATCACCAAGCCGGGCCGCGACTCGAAGGTCTCGTCGCTCGAAGAGGTATTCATAGAAGCGCGCGCGGAAGATGACTTTGGCGTGCAGGGACTCGAGCTCGTGTACTCGGTGAACGGCGGCGAGGTAAAAAAAGTATCGCTTCACGACGGTCGCGGACTCAAGGACATCTCGGCCGGACACACGCTGTACCTCGAGGAGATGAAGCTTCAGCCCGGGGATCTCATCTCGTATTTCGCGAGCGCCAGTGACGGTGATCGCGCGGGCGCGAAGACAGCGACCACCGATATCTATTTCCTCGAGGTTCGCCCATTCACTCGAGAGTACCGTCAGGCGGAAGCCGGCGGCGCGGGCAGTGCGCGGGGTGACGCATCACCGGCCGCGCTCTCGCAGCGACAGCGCGAGATCGTCGCGGCAACTTTCAAGGTCGTGCGCGACCGCGCGGCGACATCGGAAAAGGAGACGCGGGAGAATGTCTCGACGATTCTGCTGTCGCAGGGCCGCCTCCGCGAGCAGGTGGAGACGCTCGAGCAGAGACTGAAGCAGCGCGGAGTCCTGGGTACGGACTCGACGATGACGAAGATCGCAGCCTCTCTCCGAGAGGCGATCGCGGCGATGAAGGGAGCAGAGGAAAGGCTGGCTCGGAGCGCCGCAAACGACGCGATACCGCACGAGCAGAAAGCTCTGCAACATCTCCAGCGCGCGGAGGCAGCGTATCGGGACGTGCAGGTCAGCTTCGAAGGCCAGCAAGGCGGCGGTGGTGGAGCGCAGCCAAACGCGCAGGATCTCGCTGACTTGTTCGAGCTCGAGAACGACAAGCTGCGCAATCAGTACGAGCAGGTCGAGCGCGGCGAGCGTGAGCAGGCCGATCAAAGCGTCGATGAAACGCTCGAGCGTCTGCGCCAGCTCGCAGCGCGCCAGCAGCAGGAAGCGGAGCGCATGCGCGCGCGGGCCGAGCAGATGTCGCGCTCCGGCACCGGTGGTGGATCACAGCGCCAGATCGCTCAGGAGACCGAAGAGCTCGCGCGCCAGCTCGAGCGTCTGGCGCGTGAACAGTCATCACCGGCACTCAGTGAAGCAGCGCGACGCCTGCGTGATGCAGCGAACGCGATGCGCCGCTCGGCCACCGGGCAGGGTGATCAATCGACAGCAGAGGCCGCGGCGGCACTCCGTCGAATCGAGGAGGCACGTCGTCGGCTCGATGAGGGGCGAACCTCGAGGCTCGAGCGTGATGCGCGCGATCTTGCTCAGCGCGCGGAGCGGCTGGCCGAGGAGCAGCGTGAGCTAGCGCGCGACGTGGAGAAGCTCCGCGCCGGCGACAATCGCGACCTTGGCGCATCCACTCGACTCGGCCAGCGCAAGGATGCGATGGCGAATGAGGTTGCCGACATCGAGTCGCGTCTCGATCGCATGTCGGCGGAGGCGCGTCGTGAGCAGCGTGAGGCATCACGCAAGCTGCAGGAGGCAGCGAACGCGATACGCGACACGCGCCTGCGTGAGCGCATCGTCTTTTCCAAGGGCGTAATGCAGGGCGGGTCGCCGGAGTACGCGCGCAATCTCGAGGAGCAGATCGGCAGCTCGGTTGACGATGTGAAGCGCCGGATTCAGGAGGCTGCAGGTGCGGTGCGTGAGCCGAGTGATCGGCGTGCGGGTCGGGCGCTCGATCAGGCACGGGGTATTGCGCGTGGCCTGGAGTCGCTGGAGGAGAGGGCGAGAAACGCTGAAGGACAACGCGGGAGTCAAGGACAAGAGGGACAGTCCGGACAGCAGGGACAGCAGGGACAGCAGGCAAAAGGACAAGCACAGGGACAGGGACAGGGACAGGGACAACAAGGTGGAAGCGGCCGCGAGCGCAGTGGCGCAATGTCAGGCGCCGGCCAGGGTGCTCGCGTGGGGGGTGGCGGGCGGAATTTGACGCCTGAGCAGATCCGGCAGTTCTCGCGAGAGTATCGCGAGCGGCGCGCGGATGCCGAGGCGCTGCGGCGAGAGCTTTCGCGTGAAGGCGTCGACGTGTCGCAGCTCGACCGGATGATTGCGCAGCTACGGGCGCTGGAGTCCGCTCGCGTCTACAACGATGCCGAGGAGCTGCAGCGGCTGCAGAGTGGAGTGGTCGAGGGGTTCAAGGGATTCGAATTCGCGCTGCGTCGCGCGATGGAAGGCGAGCTGACTGACCGGCCGCTGCTCGGCGGGACGTCCGATGTGCCGGCGGAGTATCGGAAGATGGTGGAGGAGTATTACAAGCTGCTGGCGAGGCGGGAAGCTGCGGCGCGGAAGCCCTAAATAAGTAGCATAACGCTACTATCAATCGGCTGAATGATGCCGCAGCTTTGATCAGGAACGCGGGCCAATCTCACTTCTAGAGCGGAGATCGAGTCACCCATGGAACACGAGCGAATCTGGATCGAAGGGCTGAATCGCGCCGACATCTCTGCCGCAGACGCTGTGTTCGCGACGGACTGCATCGTCCACATTACCGGCATTGCTGCGCCACTCGAGGGGATCGGCGCTTTCAAGGAGTTCATCGCCGGGATGTTGCAGGCGTTTCCCGATCTTCACTTCACGATAGAGGACCAGCTCGTTCAGGGGGATCGAGCGGCGTTTCGCTGGCGCGCCACTGGAACGCACACCGGTCCCCTTGGTGCAGCGCCGCCAACAGGCAAGAACGTCTCGGTCGAAGGTCTCATCATCGATCGCGTCGTCGCCGGCAAGGTACAGGAACGCTGGGAACAGTGGGATCAATCGCTCATGCTCCAGCAGCTCGGCTTCGCGTGAAGGCGCCAGGCGTCGTCGGATTTGGGAGCTACCCGGCCTGAATCTGCCTCGCAAACGTTTCCGCGTCGATGTTCGCGCCGCAGATGATCACTCCCACGCTGCGGCCGCTCAGGCGCTCACGCAGCGGATGCATCAATCCCCCGAGCGCGGCCGCGCCAGCCGGCTCGACCGCAAGCTTCGCCGACCGAAACAGCAGTCGCATGCCCTCCCTGATCTGGTCGTCGCTCACAAGCACCACTTCATCGACGAACCGGCGGTTGAGCTCAAACGAATACGGCTCGCACCTCGGTGCGCCGAGGGAATCGGCAATCGTTCGTACTGCATCAATCGATTGAGGTGAGCCGGCCTCGAAGCTTCGATGCATCGTGTCAGCGCCTTCGGGCTCGACGACGTAGACCGCCGTGCGTGGACTCATCTGCTTCACAGCGCATGCAACACCGCCGGTGAGTCCACCTCCGCCCGCTGCCACGACCACTGCGTCGAGCGCTGCGCCTGCCGCGCTCAGCTGATCGATGAACTCGAGGCCGACCGACGCTGTCCCAAGCGCGGTCTTCGGTCCTTCGTATGGATGGACGAATATGCGGCGTTCCGTTCGCTCGATTTCCTTCGCGCGATCGTAAGCCTGCGTGACATTGTCGACGAAGTCGATCTCCACCCCAAACTCGCGACACAGCTGGACGCGGAAGGGATTTGCTGTCTTCGGCATCACGACTTTTGCCGTGCTGCCGAGTATTCGAGCGGAATATCCGAGTGAGACTGCGTGATTGCCGGCAGAGACACCGGTCACGCCGCGATCCAGGGAGTCCTTGTCGAGATCGAGCATCACCGACAATGCGCCGCGCGGCTTGAAGCTTCCGGTGCGCTGAAAGAGCTCTTCCTTGAGCCAGAGCTGCGTGTCACTTCCGATTGCTGCCGCTACCGCATCGTCTACCAGTCGGCGAATCGGGGTGGTGACAACCAGATCGCCAAGCCTTGCGCGGTTGGCTCTGATGGTTTCTATCGTGGGAGCGTCGATTTCCGCTTTCAACCAGGGCCTCGCTCGCGGTTTATTCTTTTCGCCTGCAGCTTAAAGGGACTGTTTGGAGGCGCTCATGTCAAAGCTCAAGACCAAACCCACGAAAGTCAGCGTCGAGAGGCACATCGCCGCCATTGCGAACGAAGAGCAACGGAATGACGCCCGGACCCTGGTTGCTCTCATGCGAAAAGTCACCAGGCAGGAACCAAGGATGTGGGGCCCAAGCATCGTCGGATTCGGGAGCTACCATTACAAGTACGCAAGCGGTCACGAAGGCGATTCCGCTCTCGCTGCGTTTGCCGCGCGGGGAAGGGAGTTGGTCGTCTACGTCATGGCATTCGAAGGCCGCGACGACTTGTTAGCCAGGCTGGGAGAGCACAGGACTGGAAAGGTATGTGTCTACATCAAGCGACTGGCCAACGTCGATCTGAACGTCCTGGAGAAGTTGATAGCCCGATCGATAGCAGACACGAAGCGTCGCTATCCGCAACCGTAGCAGTCCGACTGAGGAAATTGCCGCGATGCTGCGCAACGTTGTGGAGGACGACCTCCGAACCTTCTTCGAACATCAGCGGGACCCGGAGGCGACCTCCATGGCTGTTCACCCCGGCAGGGAGTGGGATGCTTTCATTTCGCATTGGCGGCAAAATGTCCTCGGGAATCCGTCCAATGAAGCGCGAACGATTCTTGTCGACGATCAGGTGGCGGGCTACGTAAGCAGCTGGGAACAGGATGGCAGACGTCTCGTTGCATATTGGATCGGCAGGGAATACTGGGGACGAGGTATTGCGTTCTCAGCGCTCGACGAATTCCTGAGAATTCACGAACACCATCGGCCAATCCATGCGTTCGTTGCGATATCGAATGCGCGCTCAATGCGCGTGCTCGAGAAATGTGGGTTCCAACGCGTTGGTGAACCTGCGGTAGAGTCCGACGGGGTGGCAGAAGTTCTGTTTCTATTGGACGGCATCAATAAGCGAGAGTGACCCATGCGAAAGATCATTGTCGGCGCGCAGGTTTCCATGGATGGAGTCATGCAGGCCCCTGGCGGACCGTGGGAGGATCCTACCAAAGGCTTCAAGTTCGGCGGCTGGGCGATGCCTTATTTCGATGACGCGTTCGGCGAAGAGATCGACCACGTCCTGAAGGCGTGCGATCTCCTGCTCGGTCGCAAGACCTATGAGATTTTCGCGGCTTACTGGCCCTACTACGACCAGACCGCTTCCGCCGGCGGCATCGCCAAGCTGTTCGACCAGATCAACAAGTACGTTGTCTCGCGCTCAGGCGACGTCGATACCAGCTGGCAGCACTCTGTCCTGCTGCGAGACATCACCGATGTAAAGCGTCTGCGGGAAGAAGACGGCCCGAACCTCGTCACCCAGGGCAGCACTGAGCTCGTGCACGCGCTGCTCGCCAACGACCTCGTTGACGCGATCAGCATCTTCACCATTCCAGTAATACTCGGCAGCGGGAAGAAGCTCTTCTCGGACGGATCCGTGCCGCACAGTTACAAGCTGATCAGATCGCGGGTCTCGAGCATGGATCTCATGATTGCGCATTACGAGCGCGCGGGCGATATCAAGATCGGCGATACCGCTTTCGACTCGCCAAGCGACGCCGAACGCGCACGCCAGGAGCGGATGAAGCGCGAGGGCTAAACCCAATCACCCACCATTCAACCCGACCATGTCTTCAATCATCCACTCGCAGACAGCAGACATTCCGTCCAACATGACATCGACCACCTTCGAGGTGCCTGGATTCAGGATTGTGGACAATCTTGGCGTGGTTCGCGGTGTTGTCGTGCGGTCTCGATCGGTTTTCGGCACCATCGGCGGCAGCCTTCAGTCGCTGGTCGGAGGCAATATCTCGCTCTTTACCGAGCTTGCTGAACGAACCCGCAAGCAGGCTTTCGACACAATGCTGGTTCAGGCGCATAAAGCCGGGGCCGACGCAGTGATCGGCATCCGCTATGACGCGAACGAGATGATGAAAGGCGTGACCGAGGTACTGTGCTACGGGACCGCCGTTCGCGTGGAGCCGCTGGAGGTCTGAGCTGAATGAAGAAAACCGTGTGGACTTTTGGTCTCATCGCGGGCGCCGTTGCGTCCGCGCTCCTGGCAGCGACCATTCCGTTTCAGGGTGAGGACGGCTTCGATCATAGCCTCGTCGTCGGATATGGCACGATAGTGCTGTCTTTCCTGCTCATCTATTTCGGAGTGCGCTCGTACCGCGACAAAGTCGGCAACGGCAGAGTCGGCTTTGGCCGCGCGCTCGCCGTGGGGACGTTGATCGGTGTCATCGCATCGCTGTGTTACGTCGCCACCTGGGAAGTGATGTATTTCAAGTTCATGCCGAATTTCATGACGGAGTACAATGCGCGCGAACTTGACAAAGCGCGCGCCGAAGGCGCCAGCGAATCCACTCTTGCGCAGAAGAAAGCGGAGATGGACAAGTTTGAAAAGATGTACCAGAACCCAGCAATCAACGCTGCGTTCACGATTCTCGAACCGTTGCCGGTGGCTTTGCTGATAGCGCTCGTGTCGGCGGGAGTGTTGAGCAGGCGCAGGAAGGGCGATCCAGAGCCGGGAACCACATAGATGTCGAAACTTCGCTTCAGAATCTCCATGTCGCTGGACGGCTTCGTCGCCGGTCCGGGCCCGTGGAGCAGGACGAATCCATGGAAGGGATGGTGGGGAGAGACTCCGCCGTTTCATCATCCGGTGTTCGTGCTGACTCATCACGAGCGCGAGCCACTTGTGATGAAGGGCGGCACCACCTTCACGTTCGTGACCGATGGAATCGAGAGTGCGCTCGAACAGGCGCGAAGCGCAGCGGCCGGCAAGGACGTCGCGCTGGCGGGCGGCGCGAGCGCCGCGCAGCAGTACCTCGACGCCGGGCTCGTCGACGAAATGCAGCTTCACATGGTGCCAACGCTACTCGGCAGAGGCCGGGGGTAACTCACTTGAAGTTCGCGAGATAACGCGGTTCGATATAGTATCAAGTTATTACTTAATGGCCTATACTATAGATCAGATGCCTGACCGACTTCGCTGCACCCGCTGTGGGTCCGAGGACCTCATCCCGAGAGTGCGTGTCGCCGAGCGGGGGGATGGCAATAACAGGTACGATCTCCAGGTCGAGGTCCAGCGGCGGCCGAATGCAGTCCTGTTCAAGCGTCCCGAGCGGGCGAGTCTCTGGGCGCAGGTGTGCGGTACATGCGGCCATGCGGAGCTTTTTGTCGAAGCTCCCGGCGCACTCTGGACAGCCTACCTTCAGGCGGACGCGAGCCCCGCTGTCTCCGCTCTCGACGAGCTCGAGCGCACGCGCGAGGCACTTGCCGAATCGCAGATCCGTCTGGGCGAGCTCGAGGACAAGCTCGAGTTCGTGCAGCGGCTTCTGGAACGGGAGCCGCCTCCGAAAAGCCTTCCCGAGGATTAACGGAGCCGGCCCAGCTTGAGGAAAAGAATACCTCCAGCGTAAGACGCCTTCGAGTTGATGTTGATGAAGCTCTGGAGGCCGATGCCGATGAACCTCGCGTTTCGCGAAACCTCAGCGACCACTGGAACGCCCAATGTGAAGCAGGAGTCGTCGTCATCAGGGCAGTCAAAGAAGCCGACCGCGGAAAGTCCGGTGGCTATTACAACAGGGAACGACTGCAGCGTTGTCGTCCGACCGTAGAGGCCGCTCAATTCCCCGATCTCGTTCGTTGGCCGCTCGATGTCGTGAATTATCAACGCGCGGATTGCCGCATGATGCGGCTTCTTCTGAAAACCGAGCTCGGCCATGTTCGCGATGCCATCGCCGCCGCTCGTCGGTACGGCTGCGCCGACTCCGATTGCTCCCCATACCAGCGCGCGGTTGTCACCCTGCGCCATTGCTGCGGTTGCGAAGGAGGCCAATATGAAAGCCGCGGCGATTGCGCCGCGCATTGCATTGAAGAAAAGTTTCATACAGGCACACCATACGGGGGCCTGCCCTTGCGGTTTCAGCGTGCCGAGCGGATTTCTAAGGGATGCGGGCATTATACGGGATCATTGCTTTCATGCCGGGAGTGCTTGGTGCCCAGGCCGACCTGCTTTCCAGCCGGGTTGTGGACCTCACCCATTCGCTGAACGAAAAGACTCTCTACTGGCCGACCTCTCCCTCGACGTTCAGGCTCGACCGCCTCTCGTACGGGCGCACCGAGGGCGGATGGTTCTATTCCGCGAACGCTTTCAGTGCCCCGGAGCATGGCGGCACACACCTCGACGCTCCGATTCACTTTGCCGAAGGAAAGAACACGAGTGACCGGATTCCACTCGAGCAATTGATCGGGCGTGCAGTAGTGATCGACATCTCGAGGAAGGCAGCTGCGAACAGCGACTACCGCCTCACCGCCGACGATGTGCTCGCGTTCGAGCGGCAGCACGGACGAATTCGCGCGGGAACGATCGTGCTTCTGAGGACTGACTGGAGCAGGCGCTGGCCCGACAGGAAGCGCTACTTCGGCGACGACACGCCCGGCGAAGTATCGCGACTTCATTTCCCGAGCTTTAGTGAAGGAGCCGCGCGATTGCTCGTCGAGCAGCGCAACGTGAAAGCACTCGGAGTGGACGTCGCATCGATCGACTACGGGCAGTCGAAGGACTTCATCGTCCATCGCATCGCTGCCGAGCGCAATGTGCCCGGTCTCGAGAATCTCACGAACCTGGATCAGCTGCCGCCAACCGGCGCATCGGTGATCGCTCTCCCGATCAAGATCGAGGGCGGATCAGGCGGGCCTGCGCGAGTGATCGCTCTGATACCGAAGGGAAAGAAGTAGGGAAGCGCGAATGCGAGGGGAGGCCTGGACGAGGGACCATGAAGCGTCCTGCACATGGTGTTCATGGTCCCCGCTCCAGCGCCTGCCTATTTCGGCGCCGGTGCGTCCGAGTTCCAGATATCGCGGACGATCACCCACTTTCCGTTTCGGCGGCCGAAAACAGAGAGATACTTGCCTGTATCTACAATCTTTCCCGCCTTGTCGCTCACCGTATAGGTGTTCCATTCATAGCCAAGGTCGCCCGACAGCTCGTACTCCGGGTTGGGGCCCGATTTCTGTGAGAGCCCTGCGGCCGCCATATCGCGGAGCTCCTTCGTGAAGGCCTCGCGAATAGCGGCAGCTCCGCGAATCGGCGGCGCTCCCGGAGCACTGACCAAAGCATCGTCGGCGTAGTGCACGACGATTCCTTCCACGTCGCCGGCCTGGTGAGCCTTGAACCATGCGGGATTGATCGCCCGGATCGCCTGCTCATCTGCGGCCGCGTCGGCAACGGGAGCTGACGCAGTCACGCCGCTGTCGGATGCCGACGGCGCAGGTTTCGAACAGCTCGAAAGTGCTACGATACTCAACAGCAGGATCGATACTTTCGTAACGTGAATCATGGTACCCACCTCGTTGAAGGAATGTGGGTCAACCGATGAAAGCAGCTCGTCGGCCGACGAACAGGCGTGAATGCGCGGCTGGAAAATATGCGATTTTTCACACCGCGAGTCATCGGAAAGGACGTTAACGAAGCTTGGTCCTGCAGCGCTGGCGAATACACACTCTCCCTGTGGCCGGACGTAGCAGCTACAGAGACATAGCTACCATGGAGTCGCCGATAATCCGGCCACAGGGAGAGTGTGTATCCGCCCTGGGAATTGGTAACTGCTGAGGCTGCAGCCGCTATGTCTCACGCGCCTCTTCAATCGCTTCCCATCCCTCACGTACGATGAGAGGAAGCATTGCCAGTCCGGCAACAGGGTCAGCCCACCACCAGCCGAACAACGCGTTGAGGCCGAGCCCGAGCAACAGGGTGAGAGACAGATACGCGCACACGAAAGTCTCTTTCGCATCCGCGACGAGCGCGCGGCTTTCGAGCTCGCGGCCCGTTTGCAGTTTCATCCATCCAAGCACCGGCATTATGACGAGTGAAATCGCGGCGAGGGCGATGCCGACGGCGCTATGCCCGGGAATCTCCTTCTGCCAGAGCGCGGATGCCGCTTCGTAGAAGACATAGGCTGCAATGAGAACGAAGCTTACACCCACGAACAAGAGGGCCCTGTGTTCGCGTGCCTCATTTCGCTCACCGTCACCCTGAAGCTCACCGCGGAGCCGATGATACAGCGCAACGCCTGATATTGATTCGATAATGCTGTCCAACCCGAAGCCGACAAGCGCTACGCTCCCGGCAACGACTCCCGCAACTATAGCGATAACGGCTTCGGCCGCGTTCCAGCCGACTGTAAACACTTCCAGTCGGAGACCTTTGCGCAGTCCTGTCTTGCGCAGGCCAATGTCAGCGGCTTCGGCCGTCGTCATATGAAAAGCACATGGAATACTACCTATATAGTAGTCATCCGAGCGCTCCGGTTACATTCATCAGCATGCTGATTCGTTCTGTCATAGCGCTGCTCATCCTCACCCTCGTCACGGTACCACTCGAGGCTCAACAGCTCGATTCCGGCACCGTCCACCTCACGGTTCGAGAGCCGATGGGGATGGTCGAAAGTTTTCTCATTCGCTCTGAAGGTCGCACCGCCACGACCGATGCAAAGGGTGAAGCGCGGCTTGTGCTGCCCGGCGGCCAGCGCACACTCCTGCTGACTCGCATCGGCTTCGTGCCAAAGCGTGTGCCGGTCATAGTGATCGCGGACAGCACGATCTCGATGACGATCGATGTGGCGATGGACAACATGGCGGCTGCAATGGAAGAGATGGTCATCATTGCGACGCGCACTGAACGCCTGGCGGGCAAGACTCCGCTGCGAGTCGAAGTGGTAGACGAGATGGAAGTCGACGAGAACACGCTCATGGCGCCGAGTGGAATTACGATGCTGCTGAATGAGACGCCGGGGATACGCGTACAGGCCGCGTCGCCCACACTTGGCACCGGAAGTGTGAGAATTCTCGGGCTTCCCGGACAATACACCGCGATGCTCGCCGATGGTCTGCCTCTTTATGGAGGGGCGGCCAGTGCGCTAGGCCCGCTCGATATCTCCCCGGTCGATCTCAGTCGCGTCGAGATCATCAAGGGCGCCGCGTCTTCCCTCTACGGCGGGCAAGCGCTCGGCGGTGTGATCAACCTGGTGTCCAAGCCACCGACAGGGCGGAATGAAGTACTTCTCAATCGCCGCACGATGGGCGTCACCGATGCGGCCACATGGCTCAGTCGGCGCTTCACAGAAAAATCAGGCATCTCTCTGCTGATGTCAGGCACGATACAAAGTGCTGCTGATCCCGACGACGACGGATGGAGCGATCAGCCACGCGCGCGACGCTGGGGAATTCGCCCGCGATATTCCTTCGCCGACGCAAGCGGTCGCTCGCTCTTCGTGACAGCGGGTTATGGATACGACGATCGGCAGGGAGGAACGCTTGGGAGCGCACGCGCGCCCGACGGTCGGCCGTTTCGCGAGGGATTGACCGGCCGGCGTGCTGATGCGGGCATGACGCTGCGACTGCCGCAGGCAGACTCGGGAAATGTCGCCGTGAGGCTCGCGGCTTCGACTAACGGCAGGGAACGACGGTTCGGTCCGGGCCCGATCGAGCGCGATCGGATTTCAACCGGATTCGCCGAGCTCACCCGCATGTTGAAAGCTGAGCGCGGCGCTGTGGTTTTCGGGGCCGCCGTGCAGGCAGACACTTACGACAACAAGCTCAACGCGAGCTTCGATCATGACTGGGTGACACCGGGACTTTTCACGACTGCCGATCGCGACATCGGACCTGTCACGGTGTCGGCAAGCGTCCGCGGCGATTTTCATCCCGAAGGATTCGAGCTGACCGAGCGGCTCGCACTTCTAGCCCATCCGGCTGAGGAGTGGTCGGTGCGCGTGAGTGGCGGTACCGGATTCGCACCGCCGTCCTCCATGACTGAGGAGGTTGAAGCAATCGGGCTTCGCGCGATCCAGTCAGGTCCGCTGCGCTCCGAGCGAAGCAAAGGAGTGATGCTCGATCTCAACGGCCGCGTACTAGGCGCCGAGTTTCTGCTGACCGGCTACGGGTCGTTCGTTGACAGGGCTGTACAGCTTGTCGATCTCGGTGATTCCACTCTTTCAGGAACGCTGCGCAATGCAGCAGGCACTACTCGAGTCGGCGGTGCAGAAGCCGCTGCCATCTGGCGCTTC
>DASWQD010000262.1:0-8425 GCA_036398255.1 Gemmatimonadaceae bacterium
AGGACTGCCGCCATGAGGGCCAGGGCAATCTTTGCCGTCGTCATCGGAGTCATCGGTGTGCGCCCTCCGGCGGAAGGTTTGCAGCGGCCGCTTCGGAATCGGGAACGTCGATCGACATCCGGAGCAGCGCCGTGGAAAATACTTTCCCCTGTGCATCCGTCTTGAGCGAGAGCGTACCGCCTCCGTCCAGCGCGCCATGCAGAAGAAAATTCAGCGCTCTCAAGTTCGGTAGCTCGAACCGCGTCACAGGTCCGTCTATCACGCCTTCAAAATGTCGCGCGACTGCATCGCGTGTCACGTATCGGTCGAGCACCGGGTACCATTCCGGTCTCAGCGCAATCAACCCCACGTTCGCGGTGTCGCCCTTGTCGCCTGAGCGGGCGTGTGCAATGTCAACAAGGCGAACTCGCATCAGACGATGTCCACCTTCGTTTTTACGACACGTTTGTCGATTAGTGCGGGCCAGTACGCGACTATCTCCTCGACTTTCGGACGGCCACCCGCAAAGCCAGTTACGCTCGGCGGCCCGTTCAGGACGAGAGGCGCTATCTCGCGAGTGAAACGCTCGACATCGCGCCGGCTTTCTCCGCGAACGCCGATGCGAAGCTGAACTTCGGGAACGTCGGCTGGTGCGCGACCGTCGGTCGCGAGCTGTCCGTGGGTTGCGGAAACACCTACGAGCTCGGTGAGAGTCTGGTCGAATCTCAATCCGAGACGATCGAGCCTCTCACGCAATATCGCGTCGGCGGCGTTTGCTTTCTCGATTGCGTCCGGCCAGGCATACACCAGAGTGCCGACCGCCTTGAAACCCGCGCGATAGGCGATCGACACTTTCAGCTTGTCAGTCGCCGGCCTGCCCTTGATCCCGAACACGCGAACGCGGTCGGTGCCATCCTGCTCGAGATGGATGGTCGTGAAATCGGCGACGACATCCGGAGTGATGTATTCGCGCGGGTCGCCCATCTCGTACACGAGCTGTTCCGTCACGGAAGCGACGCTGACCCGGCCACCGGTGCCGGGATGCTTCGTGATCACGAATGATCCGTCGGGATTTGCCTCCGCGATGGGATAGCCGACATTTGCCAGGTTCGGAATGGATCTCCAGTCATGCAGGCAGTTGCCGCCCGAGCACTGCGCACCGCATTCGATGATGTGTCCGGCGATGATGCCCGCGGCGAGCTTGTCCCAGTCCGACTCGCCCCAGCCGAATTCGTGCCGGAGCGGAGCCATGGTAAGCGCCGTGTCGGTTGACCGGCCGGTGATGACGACGTTCGCGCCGAGTGCCAGACCTTCCACTATGGGTGTCGACCCGATGTACGCATTGGCGGAGAGCACGCGATCCCTGACCGAAGACAGGGGCTCGCCTGTTTCCATGTTCGCCAGCGCGTGGCCGCTCGAAATCAGATCGTCGAGACTGTCGAGCAGGTCGTCGCCGGTGACGACTGCGATGCGAACACCGCCACCATTTCTCTCTGAAGGCGCAAGTGCGCGAATTGCCGCGGCGCATGCAGCCGGATTTACGCCCCCGGCATTCGCGATGACTTTCACCCCGCGCTCGAGAATGGCCGGTAACACGCTTTCGATCGCACCGACGAAATCGCGTGCGTACCCCATCGACGGATCGCGCTCCTTCTGCTTCTGAAGGATCGACATCGTGACTTCGGCGAGATAGTCGAGCATCAGGTAATCGACATCGCCGCCTTCGACCTGCTGTCTCGGTGCATCGAGCGAGTCACCCCAGAATCCCTGGCCGCTTGCAACCCTTACAATGCTCTTCACCTGGCTTCTCCCAGGTGTGGCGGGAGCACGAATGGGCCGAGGTGAGGCCCAGGGTTGTGGAGCGAGGTGCGGAGCGCCATTGCGAGCACGTCGCGGGTTTCTTCCGGATACACGATGGCGTCGATGAAGCCGCGCGCACCGGCGTAGCGCGCGTCGAGCTGGTGCTCGTAGTCGGCCCGCATCGCGTCGACTGCGGCACTCACTTCTTTTGCGGGCGCCTCGCCTTTCTTCTTCGCTGCATCGAGCGAGGGACCGTGAACCGCCTGAACGGCCGATTCGCCCTCCATCACCGCCATCCTTCCCGTGGGCCAGCTGAAAATGAAATCGGGATCGAAACCCTGTCCGGCCATTGCGTAATAGCCGGCGCCGGACGCGTGATTGACGGTGAGGACAATCTTCGGAACCGTCGTCGTCGCCATCGCTTCAACGAAGCGCGCGCCGGCGCGAATGATTCCACCCTGCTCAGCTTCCGGGCCGACCATGAATCCTGAAACATCCTGGATGAAGAGCAGCGGAATTCCGAGGCGATCGCAACGGTCGATGAAATACGCGACCGTCTCCGCGATCTCGGCGTAGACGATTCCACCGAACCGGGGCTTTTCACCGGTGCGTCCCTTGATGAGCCCGCGCTCGTTCGCGATGACGCCGACGGGAATCCCCTCGATTGCAGCATCGCCGCAGATCATCTCGCGCGCGATTCCAGCCTGAAATTCGTCCAGCTTGCCGTCGTCTACTACCGCCGACAGCAGCTCGCGCATGTCGTACGACATGCGGTGATCGCCGGGAAGCAGATCGTAGAGCGCATCGGAGCGATCGCGCGACTCGGTGCTCGTCGCCGGTGGCCGCGGAGATCGCCAGGAATCATGGGAGGACCGGAACCGTGCTTCGTAAGCATCCACTGGCTCGGAGGCAGGAGGCCGATCCGGCAATCTCCCGACGAGATCGCGAATTTTCTCGAGGCAGCTGTCGTCGTTGTCGGATGCGTAATGAGCGACTCCGCTCACTGTGGTATGCATCTCCGCGCCGCCCAGGGTCTCCGAGTCCACGGTCTCCCCGGTTGCGCCCTTCACGAGGTTCGGACCGCCCAGCCCCATGAAGGATGTTCCCTTCACCATCAGGATGACATCGGAAAGGGCCGGCAGGTACGCGCCGCCTGCAACGCACTGTCCCATCACGGCTGCAAACTGCGGTATCCGCAGGTATCGCCGCATGATCGAGTTGTAGTAGAAGATCCGCGCCGCGCCGTATTGCCCGGGAAACACTCCTCCCTGATGAGGGAGATTCACGCCGGCCGAATCCACGAGATAGATGATCGGAACGCGGCAGCGCATCGCGATCTCCTGCGCGCGCAGAATTTTCTTGATAGTCTCCGGCCACCACGACCCGGCCTTCACCGTTGGATCGTTGGCGACGACCACTACCTCGCGATCGTGAACCATTCCGACTCCGGTCACGACGCCGGCAGCAGGCGCCTGCCCGTCGTACTGATCGTACGCGACAAGCAGACCGATCTCGAGGAAGCGAGATCCAGGATCGCAAAGCTTCGTCACCCGCTCCCGCGCCGTGAGCTTGCCCTGCTTGTGGAGCTTTGCGATTCGCTCGGCGCCGCCTCCCTCGCGCAGCTTGCTCTCGAGCGCGCGGACTTCCGAGCTCAGCTCTCTCAGGCGAGAGTTCATGCTACCCGCCTGAAGCGGATGCGCCCTGCGTCTCGCGGGTGGCGAACCAGTCCTTGATGTAGTCGACGAGCTCCGACGTCGGAGTGCCCGGTCCAAAGAGGCGGCCGATTCCCTGTTCCTGAAGCGAATCCATGTCCTCCTTTGGAATGATGCCGCCGCCCGTGATGAGGATGTCGTCGCGTCCCTGCTCCCTGACGAGCTGCTGAACCCGCGGAATCAGGGTCATGTGAGCGCCGCTCAGGATGGAGAGCCCGATTACGTCCGCGTCTTCCTGGACAGCAGCCGAGGCGATCATCTCCGGCGTCTGGTGAAGGCCGGTGTAGATCACTTCCATGCCCGCGTCGCGCAGCGCTGCGGCGACGACTTTTGCGCCGCGATCGTGCCCATCGAGTCCGGGCTTGGCGACGACAACTCTTATTGGTCTCATTCTGCGGTCAAAATTAGCAGGATGCGGAAGTCAGCGGCAAACGAGGATCACGTGCGCCTCGCAATCACCATCATCTCACCGGACGTGCGCCCGAGCGGCTTGTCCTCGAATCCTTCCCACGCCTGTTCGACGATGAGGCCGGCATTCGCGCACAGCTCGGCAAGCCGCGTAGCGGTGTACAGCCTGATGCGATGCGTGCGATGTCCGGGACGTTTCGCTGCTCCTCTCCATGATGATTCGATTGTCAGGACTCCCGACATCGGATCGAATGACCGCTCGTGAGCGATCATGGTGCCATCGCTCGTTTCCCACCAGTCGCGAGAGAGAAAGCGCGCCATCACCCCATCCCTGCTGCCACCATGCCAGAGCAGTACGCCGCCCGGCTTCAGCACGCGCGCGAACTCGGCGATGACTTTCGCGTCGTCAGCGGGATCGGTGAAGAATCCGAACGACGTGAAGAGATTCACGACAGCGTCGTATCGCCGACTCCATCGCGCAGGCAGCTTGCGCATGTCGCCGCGCGTATACCGTAAAGTGGAACCGGTGCCTCTCCTGCGGGCGATTCTCAGGAGATGCTCGGAGTAATCGAGTCCGTCGACGTTGTATCCCGCTTCTGCCAGCAGGTGAGCGTGCCTCCCCTGACCGCACGGGACATCGAGTATCCGCGAGCCCGCCGGCAATCCCAGAACGTCGATCACTCGAGCGACTTCGTGACGGTCGCGCTCGAGAGTGAAGATCGGCTCGTATTCGAGCAGATAGTGAGAGTCGAAATACGACTCCCACCATTCGCCTTTCCTGCTCAGAAGAAGACGGGCTCGCGGTAGGCGCCGAACACGTCCTCCATGGCTCGACGAATTTCGTACAGCGTGCAATAGGCACGCGCGGCGTCGAGGATATGCGGCATCATGTTCTCGTTCGCCCGCGCCGCATCACGCAGCTCGCCAAGGCGTTTCTCCACGAGCGCGTTGTCCCGCGCAGCTCGCAGATGGGCCAGACGCTCACGTTGTTCCTCGTCGGTGTTCCCGATCTTGAGGAGCGGAATCGTAAGCTCGGGCTCATCCGTCACGAACTCGTTCACGCCGACGATTACGCGACGATGCTGCTCGATCTCCCACTGCTGTCGTGCGGCCGATTCGGCGATCTTGCGCTGCAGCCATCCCGTCTCGAGCCCGCGCACCACTCCGCCAACCTCCTCGATCTGCGCAAAGAGCGACTCCGCTTCCTGCTCGAGCTGTGTCGTCAGCGCCTCGACGTAGTAGGATCCACCGAGCGGATCCATCACGTTGGGCACGCCGGTCTCGTAGGCGAGCACCTGCTGCGTTCTCAGCGCAACCTGGACCGATTCCTCGGTTGGGAGGGCGAGCGTCTCGTCCATCGAGTTGGTGTGAAGGGACTGCGTGCCGCCGAGTACCGCTGCCATCGCCTGGTATGCGACGCGCACGACATTGTTCATCGGCTGCTGCGCGGTGAGCGTCACGCCCGCCGTCTGCGAATGGAATCGCATCACGAGCGAGCGCGGATCCTTTGCGCCGTATCGCTCTTTCATGTGGCGAGCCCAGATGCGGCGCGCAGCTCGCAGCTTCGCGATCTCCTCGAAGAAATCGTTGTGAATGTCCCAGAAAAATGAAAGACGGGGAGCGAACGAGTCCACGTCGAGTCCGCGTGCGATACCGCGCTCGACGTATGTGAACCCGTCGGCCAGCGTGAAGGCGAGCTCTTGCGCAGCGGTCGCTCCGGCTTCGCGGATGTGATAGCCGGAGATCGAGATCGTGTTCCACTGCGGCACATGCGCGGCAGACCATTCGAAGCAGTCCACGATGAGTCTCAAGGCCGGCTCGATGGGATACACCCACGCGTGCTGCGCCATGTACTCCTTGAGGATGTCGTTCTGGATCGTCCCTCGCAGCTGATCCAGCTTCACTCCCTGCTTTTCCGCGGCTGCCAGATAGAAACAGTAGAGGATGACGGCGGGACCGTTGATGGTCATCGACGTCGACACTTTGTCGAGCGGAATTCCGTCGAAAAGCACTTCCATGTCGGCGAGGCTGGAAATCGCAACACCGCACTTTCCGACTTCGCCTTCCGATCGGGGATGATCGGAGTCGTATCCCATGAGCGTCGGGAAGTCGAATGCCACCGACAGTCCGGTCTGCCCATGTGCGAGCAGAAACTTGTAGCGCTCGTTCGTGTCACTCGCGCTTCCGAAACCGGCGAACTGACGCATCGTCCACAGCTTGCCGCGATATCCGGTGGGGTGAATTCCACGGGTGTAGGGATACGAGCCGGGCATTCCGAGATCGGCTTCGTGAAGACCGGCGCTGTCGACGCTGGTGTAAAGCGGCTGGACTTCCTTCTCGGAATTGGTGAAAGCGATGTCGCGCTTCTTCGCCGCGGTGTACTTGCGCTTCCACTCTTCCAGCTCGGCCCGAAGCCGCTCGTTCTCGCGTTCCTTTTCTTCGATGTCCGGAGCTTCGTATCCCTTCCGCTGCCCCGCGTCGATTGATGTCACTTTGTCGCTCCCTTCACGAGGTCTCCGTACGCGCCGAGTAGCTGATCGGCAACCGCGTATGGAGTGATTGCGCCCGACTCGAGCTCATCCACGCGAGCATCGAGCCATTTCATCGTTGCGGCGTCCTGCCAGAGGCGGCGACGCATCCTGCGCTCCGCAACCTCGACCACTCGCTCGACTATTCGTTCCCGCCTGCGGCTGCGAAGCTCGCCTGTTCGCTCAAGATAACCGAAGTGCCTGTCGAGGGCCTCGACCAACTCGGTCACTCCCTCGCCTTTTGCGGCGACTGCGCGCAGGACTGGCGGCGTCCATTTGTCGGCTGCCACCGCCTGCGCATCTTCGCGCGCTGCGCGTGCGGGATTCATCATGCGCTTGAGGTCGACACCATGATGAGCCGGCATGTTCGCGTACGTATTTCCTTTCCGAAGTCCGAGCATTAGCTCGACGTCGTTGCGAAGCCGGTCGGCGCCGGGCCGGTCGGACTTGTTGATGACGAAGATGTCGGCGATCTCCATGACCCCCGCCTTCAACGTCTGGATCGAATCGCCGGACTCGGGCACCAGTACAACGATGGTCGAATCCGCTGTCCGCGCAACGTCGAGCTCGGATTGTCCGACACCAACGGTCTCGATGATCACCCGATCGAAGCCGAACCCGTCGAGTACGTCGGACACTTCGCGCGTGGAAGCGGCAAGCCCGCCAAGCGATCCGCGGGTAGCCATCGAGCGGATGAAAACGCCGGGATCGAGCGAGACACTTTCCATCCGCACGCGATCGCCGAGCAGCGCGCCGCCGGTGAACGGCGACGTCGGATCGACGCACACGATGCCGACGGTGTGTCCCGCATTTCTGAATTCACGAGTGAGAAGCGCGGTGATGGTGCTTTTCCCCGCGCCCGGCGGCCCGGTGATGCCGATGCGCCTGGCGTGACCCAGTTTGGGGTGCATGTTCGCGAGAATGTCATCGACGCCGTCCCGCGCGTTCTCGACGATGCTCACGGCGCGCGCGAGCGCCGCGCCGCTCCCCTGCTCGAAATCAGCGAGCAGCCTCTCAGTCGACGCCGGCAAGAATGCGCTCCTGGCGCTTCCACATCTTCGACGTGGTTCGGGAATCGCCGCCGGGATGATCGTGGCCGGCGACGTGAAGCGCGCCATGAACCACGAGGCGGGAGAGCTCTTCTGACGCGCTCGCTCCGTTGTCTTTCGCGTTCTGTCGCGCGACGTCAGGGCAGATGTAGATGTCGCCGACCGCCGGCACTCCAGGAGCTTCCCTTCGCATCCCGAACGAGATCACGTCGGTCGTGCCCCGGTGGCGAAGATATTTCTCATTCATCCTCGCGATCGTCGTTCGTCCGACGAACGTCACAGAAATCATCGCGTCGCGTATTCGCTCGCCGCGCAACGTCGCTTCCACCAGGCGGCGGACTCTCGCCTCCGAAATTCCCGGGCGGCGCACCGTCGACGACACTCGAGTCACGATGCCTCCGGGGGACATTCCCGTCAGTTCCCTGCGTCTTCCGCGTAAGCCTTGATGATCTCGCGCACCAGCCGGTGACGAACGACATCCGAATCGTTCAGATACTGGAACCCAATTCCGTCGATTCCGGGAAGTATCCGCTCGATCTGAACCAGGCCGGATTCCTCACGCTTCGGAAGATCTATCTGCGTCTTGTCGCCGGTGACGACCACCTTCGAGTTCACGCCGAGGCGCGTGAGGACCATCTTCATCTGCGCGCCGGTCGCGTTCTGCGCCTCGTCGAGGATCACGAACGCGTCGGCGAGCGTGCGGCCGCGCATGTAGGCGAGCGGCGCGATCTCGATCGTGCGCGTCTCGAGCGCCTTCTGCACGCGCTCCTGCGGCATCATGTCCTCGAGCGCGTCGTACAGCGGCCGCAGGTACGGATCGACCTTCGCCTGCAGGTCGCCCGGCAGGAAGCCGAGGCTCTCCCCCGCCTCGACGGCCGGCCGCGCGAGGATGATGCGCTTGACGCGCTTGCGCATGAGCGCGTCGACCGCCGCGGCGACGGCGAGGTAC
>DASWQD010000263.1:0-6077 GCA_036398255.1 Gemmatimonadaceae bacterium
CGGCGGAGATGCCGATCGTCGGCGGAATGTTCGTCAAGAGCGCGGATCCGCTCATCGTCGAAGAGCTCAAGCGGCGCGGAGTGCTGTGGAAGTCGGGAACGCTCGAGCATTCGTATCCGCACTGCTGGCGCTGCGACACACCGCTGCTCTACTACGCGCGCACGTCGTGGTTCGTCCGCACAACGGCGTACAAGGATGCGATGCTGACACGGAATGCCCGTGTCGACTGGAATCCGCCGGCAATCGGCGACGTACGGTTCGGCAACTGGCTGACCGACAACATCGACTGGGCGATCTCGCGCGACCGTTACTGGGGCACGCCGCTTCCGCTCTGGATTTGCGATCGTAACCCGGAGCATGTAGTTGCCATTGGCAGCTTCGCCGAGCTCGCGGAAAAATCCGGCTGTGACATTGGCGAAGGCTTCGATCCTCACAAGCCGTACATCGACGTGCATTCGTGGAAATGCGGGAGCTGCGATGGAACGATGAGGCGGGCGCCGGAGGTCATCGACACATGGTTCGACTCGGGATCGATGCCGTTTGCCCAGTGGCATTATCCGTTCGAAAACGCGGACAAGCTTGCGAAGAACTACCCCGCTGATTTCATCGCCGAGGGCGTCGATCAGACGCGAGGCTGGTTCTATTCGCTGCTGGCGATCGCAACGGGCCTCGGTGATTCGCTTCCGCACAACACGCTGTCGCACCTCGCGGAGACCGGCGTGGCGGTGCCGACCGCGCCGTACGGTGCTGTCGTGGTCAACGACCAGGTCCTCGACGCCGAAGGACAGAAAATGTCGAAGAGCCGCGGCAACGTCGTCGATCCGTGGACCGTGATTCCGCGCTATGGCGCGGATGCGGTGCGCCTGTTCTTCGTCGCGTCTTCGGCTGTCTGGGTACCGCGCCGCTTCGACGAAGCCGCGATAAGGGACACCGCCGGCCGGTTCCTGCTCACGTTCAAGAACGTCTACAGTGGCATCTTCGCCGAGTATGCGAATTTCGGCTGGGAGCCGTCGGATCTCGATCCTGCACCTCGGGACCGCGCTCCGATCGACAGGTGGATCCTGTCGAGGCTGGCAACGGTGGAGCGTGAGGCGGACGCGGCCCTCGAGCGCTACGACGCTACGACCGCTGCGCGGCTCATCATGACCTTTTTCGTGGACGACGTGTCGAACTGGTACGTTCGGCTGACGCGTCCGCGCTACTATGAAGTAGACGGCCAGGACAACCGCGCCGCGTTTGCGACGCTGCGGGAAGTTCTGGTCGTGACGTGCCGGCTCCTTGCGCCGTTCGCTCCGTTCCTGAGCGACTGGGTGCACGGCGAGCTGACGGGCGAATCCGTCCACCTCGCGTCATATGTGAGGTCAGGCGAGCAGTACGAGAACAGGGCACTCGAGATGGCGATGGACCACGTCCGCACCCTCTCGACCCTCGGCCGGGCGGCAAGGGAAGACGCGGGGGTGAAGGTGCGCCAGCCTCTGGCCAGGCTCGTGTGCGTCGTTCCCGGGGTTCCGGCCGCGGCAACGGATGTTCGCCGGGACGTGGAAGCCCTGGTCCCGCTGCTCGCAGGTGAATTGAACGTCAAACAGGTTAGCTTCCTGTCTTCGGCTGACGACCTCGTGAAGCTCGAGGCCAAGGCCAATTTCAGAAGTCTGGGAAAAAAATTCGGGAAGGATACGCCCCTCGCCGCCACGGCGGTGGCGGCGTTGCAGAGCGACGCGCTGATGGCGTTCGAGAGAGGGGAGCCTCTCGCCATCTCCGTCGGAAACGAATCGCGGGTGCTCGATCCGGAAGATCTGACCATCATCCGACGTGCATCGGGCGAAATGATCGTAAAGGAGTCTGCGGGGTACTTCGCTGCTATCGATGCGACCGTCACCCCGGAGCTTCGGCTGGAAGGACTGGCTCGCGAGGTCGTGAGCAGGGTCCAGAGAATGCGAAAGGAATCGGGATTCGCGGTGAGCGACAGGATCGTCCTTTCCGTGAGCAGCACCGATGAAGTTGAACGAGCGGTCCGCGCCCACGAGGCATGGATCGGAGAGGAGGTTCTCGCGTTGAGAATCTCCATTGGTGACAAAATCGAAAATTCCAACGCGGCGCAATCGGTTGACATCGACGGTCATCCGGCGAGCATCGCATTAGAGAGGGCAGTGTAGATGGCACCGACAACCGCCGCCAAGAAACAGAAGCCGATGAACAAGAAGAATCTCGATCATTTCGAGAAGCGGCTTCTCGAGGAGCGCAAGCGAGTCCTCAAGGAGCTCGGTCATTACGACGAGGCTTTCGGGTCGACACCGCAGGGCGCCGACGGGAACCTGAGCGCGTATTCATTCCACATGGCGGACCAGGGCACCGACGCCATGGAGCGCGAGAAAGCGTTCCTCTTCGCCAGCCAGGAAGGCCGCTTCCTCTGGCACCTCGACGAAGCGCTTCGCCGTCTCTATCGCTCGCCGGAGAAATTCGGCAAGTGCCACAACTGCGGGCAGGACATCGCCTACGAACGTCTCGACGCGCTTCCCCACGCGCGTTATTGCATCGACTGCAAGCAGCGTGAGGAAGATGCAAAGAGGCAGGGCTAACACGCCCCTTTTCTGGTCGGTCCTTGGTGTTGTCGTCATTCTCGACGTCATCACCAAGGCGATCGCGGTTTATTCGCTCGTACCGCAGCGGATTCCGCATGAGCTCATCGGCGACACCGTGCGGTTCACGCTCGTGTACAATCCCGGCGCCGCCTTCGGGCTTCACCTCGGTGCGTACTCGAGATGGATCTTCATGGCGCTCACGATCGGCGCACTGTTCATCCTCGGGCGACTGTATCGAGCGACGAGGGACGGAGATCTCGTGCGAACTCTCGCCATCTCGCTCGTCTGCGCGGGAGCTGTCGGAAACCTGATCGACCGCATCAGGTCACCGCTCGGTGTGGTGGATTTCATCGATGTCGGCATCGGTGACGCCAGATGGCCGACGTTCAACGTCGCCGACATGGCGGTGAGCATCGGGGCCTTCATGCTCGCATGGGTACTCTGGGGCGAGGACAATGCGCCTGAGGCACAGCCGGTGCTCGCTTCCGAGCCCGAATCGCCGCCACCAGTCTCCAGCATCAGCGCATCTCCGGCGCCGAGCGGAGGGCAGGAGATCTGAGCGCCGGCGAGCGGCACGAGATGATCATCGAGGCGGACGGTAACGTTCGCCTCGATTTGCTTGTTGCATCGAAGGCTGAGCTTTCGCGCACCCAGGCAGCGACCCTGATCGCGAACGGCAGCGTCATGGTCAATGGATCGCGGCAGAAAGCGAGCTATCGCCCTGTGGCAGGTGACCGCATCGTGATCGACGAGCCGGCTGTCACGGCTCGTGAGATCACCGGCGAATCCATTCCGTTGTCCGTAGTGTTCGAGGATGAATACCTCCTCGTCGTGAACAAGGCCGCCGGGATGGTGGTGCATCCGGCTCCCGGCAACTGGTCGGGGACTCTCGTCAACGCACTGATGGGACGCGGGGGGGAGCTGTCGCCCGGATCTTCTCCCGACCGCGCCGGGATAGTTCACCGTCTCGACAAGGAAACGTCCGGTCTCCTGATCGTCGCGAAGACGGAGCGCGCTCACCGGATTCTGAGTGCCGCGATCGCTGCGAGGCGTGTCAAACGGCGGTACGCAGTGATGATCTGGGGGCACCTCGACGGCGACACCCTGACCATCGAAAAACCTCTCGCGAGAGATCCGCGAGACCGAACGCGCATGGCAATCGTCAATAACGGCAGGCAGGCAAAGACGGACTTCGTTCGTCTAGCCCGCTTTGGACCGGGAGACCTGTTGCGTGCGCACTTGCACACGGGGCGAACCCATCAGATTCGTGTACATCTCGCGTCTGTCGGACATCCAGTGATGGGTGACGACACTTACGGCGGCGGAGGTGGGCGGCGGATCGCGGGGCTCGCGCCGAAAAGGCATTTTCTGCACGCGGCGTGGCTCCAGATGAATCATCCAATAACTGGCGCGCCGATGGACATCCGCTCACCCTTGCCCGACGATCTGAAGGCCTCTCTCCGAGTGATCGGAGAAGGCGAAGCCGTTGCGCAGGCAGAGGATCCCCTCGCCTCGCTCGGCTTCTATGACCACCCTGGCTGACCCATTCACCGCTGAAGGCGATGTGCCCGAGGCGCCGCCTCCTCAACAGGAGATGCGGCGCGTGCTCGTGTTCGCCGTCGCCGGGCGGACACGATGCGCCGACGTGGACGAGGTCCGCGAAATCGTACCCATTACGGCCACCACTCGTCTACCAGGTGCACCGCGCTATGTGCGCGGCCTGATAAATCTTCGCGGCAGCCTCGTCACAGTGATGGATGCCTCGATGTGCTTGCATGGTGTGCCGGCTGAGGGCCCCGAAGCGAGTATCCTGCTCGTCGAGAGGCGCGGCCGGCTTGCGGGCGTGATAGTGGACTCGGTCTTCGACATTCAGTCGCTGCCGGTGGTTGAAGTAGAAGGAGGCGCGCGCCTCGATTTGCGCGCGATGGTGGAAACAGCTCTCGCTTGAGGAGGCACGGGGTGAACAACACAGTACTGGTGTGCGATGACGCGGTGTTCATGCGCACGATGATCGGAGACATTCTCACGCAGGCGGGGCTCGAGGTGATCGGCGAAGCCGACTCGGGCGCGCAGGCAGTCGAGAAGTACAAGGCACTGAAGCCGGACCTGGTGACGATGGACATCATCATGCCGGAGATGGGCGGCATCGAGGCGGTGAAGGAGATCACCACCTTCGACCCGCAGGCGCGCGTGCTAATGTGCAGCGCGATGGGCCAGCAGGCCCTGGTGGCGGAGGCGATTCAGGCGGGCGCGAAGGACTTTGTCGTCAAGCCCTTCCAGCCGAGCCGCGTGCTCGAAGCGGTTCAGCGGGTGCTTGGGTAAGTGAACACCAAGCGCTACGCGGATCTATTCCGCGCCGAAGCGCGGGAGCGTCTGGCGGAGATGAACACCTCTCTGCTCGCTCTCGAGCGCGGCGAAGGATCGGACCGCGTGGCCGAGCTTTTCCGCGCCGTGCACACGGTGAAGGGAATGAGCGCGGCGATGGGGTACGTACCCGTGCGCGACCTGTCGCACGCGCTCGAGACCCTTCTCGACCTGCTGAGGCGCGGAGCTCTTCCAGTAACACCGGCGGTCATCGAGACGCTGTTCGAATCGGTCGACACTCTCGAGTCGGCGATAGTCGCGGTTTCTCAGGATGCGAACGAGCCAGTCGACGTCTCGAGCGCCGTTGCGTCGCTCGAGGCGATGAGCGCGACCGCTCAAGTGGAAGCCGAGGGCACCAACCCGACGATGGAGTGGCCGGTGATGCGCGGAGCGAGCGAGACTCCTCCCGCTCCTCGACCGGTTGCGCAGCGTCCCACTCCACCAGTGCCGACGGCAGCCCAGTCTCAGGCGGCGCAGGACAAGGCGCATCGATTCGTGCGCGTGGATGCTGCGCGCCTCGATACGCTGATGACGCTGATTGGAGAGCTCGTGATAGCTCGCGGCAGGCTTCAGGATGTCGCCCGCAAAGCGACGAATCCGACGCTCTCCGAGATTGTTCTCAACGCGTCGCGATTGATCGGCAGCCTGCAGACCGAAATTACCACCGCCCGCATGGTTCCAGTTGGCCAGGCATTCGAGCGCTTCGAGCGAATGGTGCGCGACACCGCACACTCGCTCGGCAAAAAGGTGGTGTTCGAGATTCTTGGATCCGACATCGAAGTCGACAAGTCGGTTCTCGACGAGATCGGCGAGCCGGTGATGCACCTGCTTCGCAACTCGCTCGACCACGGCGTGGAAACGCCTGCCGAGAGGAGAGTCGCCGGGAAGTCCGCAGTCGCGAAGCTCACACTCTCGGCCGCTCGCGAGCGGTCGTCCGTCGTAATCAGGGTGAGCGACGACGGCCGCGGCATCGACATGAACCGCGTCCTCGAGCGCGCGCTCGCCGCGGGTCTCATCGAGGCCGATCACGGTCTGCTGACTGACTCGGAGATTCTCGGGCTGATCGCGAGACCGGGATTCTCGACGACATCGAAGGTCACGGAGATATCCGGCCGCGGCGTTGGACTCGACGTC
>DASWQD010000264.1:0-6268 GCA_036398255.1 Gemmatimonadaceae bacterium
CTCCGCTATGACGACATCGGAAGCTTTTTCTCGGTGCCGTTCCACATCTATCCTGCGACCTCACCGTACGCGTCGCCGCTCAAGTCCGATCTCGAGCGCTCACTGGATTCGAGGCGCAATCCCCTGTTTGGGTCGGAAGGAAAAGGCAGGAGGCGCGTCATCACCGCTCATCGCGGCCGGAAGCCTGTCGGCCGCATTGTCCCGCACACGCACGGCGCTTCGAACGAATTGTACGCCGAACATCGCGCTTGTTTCGGTTACTTCGACTGCATCGATGACATCGAGGTTGCGCGCGCACTTCTCGGTGCCGCGGAGGATTTCGCGAGAGAGGAACGCTGCACCGTGATCGCCGGCAACTTCAACCTGACCGCCATGCAGCAAATGGGAGTGGTGACGGAGGGGTTCGAGTCCGCGCCCTACTCCGACATGGTGTGGAATCCGCCGCATATTCCGCGGCTGCTCGAACAGTGCGGGTTCGACTCCTGTTTTCCTGCGCGCACCTACGAGTTCGACCTTCGAACCTTCGACCCGCAAATGCTGCTGAAGCAGAAGATTCGCGATCGGCTCGAGGACTCCTCCCTCAGGTGGGAGGAGCTTGCCGCACGCGAATTCAAAACGGCGCTCGAAAAGATCCGCATCATTCTGAACGACGGGTTTCAGAATAACCCGATGTTCGTACCCTTGAGCTCTGCTGAGATCCTCTTTCAGGCAAAGGATCTCGCTCATGTGATCGATCCCAGCATCACCACCCTGGTTCACGACGATGCCGGACCGGCAGGCGTTGTCCTTTCGATGCCTGACCTCAATCCGATGTTCCGCGCAATGCGATCGCGACTGGGACTCAGTGCTCCGCTGCATTTCATACGCTACCGTATGACCCGCAAGCGGGCGGTGATTGTCTTCGCATCCGTCGCGCAGCGCCAGCAGAACAACGGGCTCAACGGCGCAATGTTGTATCGAGTCACGCGGGCAATGCAGCAGCGCGGATACGAGTCGGTTGGCATCACCTGGGTTGGCGACGAAAACATCGCGAGCATTCGCCAGACCGAGCGGCTCGGCGCTCGGCGACTGCACAGGATCCATCTGTACCAGAAGCCGGTGAGCGCGAGTTGACGCCGTTATCCGCAGAAGTGGCGCTCGATCTTGTCGCTCGCGCTTCGCGTGCGCCGAGCGTGCACAACATTCAGCCGGCACGATGGCGCTTCAATGATTTGCGAGTGACGCTGTTTCGAGCGCTGGATCGAACGCTCCCGGCAGCAGATCCGACCGGCCATGACGTGGATATCAGTCTTGGCGCCGCTTTCGAAGGAATGTGTCTGGCGTTGTCGGAGCGCAGTCTTTTCCTGGATCAGGTAGACTTTCGTCCCGGCGAGCACGCGCAAGGATGCGCAGGCGTTGCGGCAGGAACGATAGCCTCCGGCTGCGCAATCGATTCGCTTGCAGCGCATGTCAAGAACCGGAAAAGCTTTCGCGGAAAGTTTGCCGCGGTCCTGAAGGAAGACCTGGCGGCGATACGATCCGTCGCAGCCGAGGATGCAATCATCATCGACGACCGGTCCTGCATCCGTGAGCTCGCGAAGTCGCATGACGATGCGACATGGAGGTTCGCATCGAAAAGCGAGTACCATGAGGAGCTGTGGTCGTGGCTCCGCCTCTCGGCTCGTCAGCCGAGCTGGGGACGTGATGGACTGAACGCAGATTGTCTGGGGCTTTCGGCACCGGAGAGAATCGCAGCCCGAGCGCTGCTCTCTCCGCGGATATTCAGCCGGCTTTCACGCCTGGGTGTCGGCAGCAGACTGGTGAGTGAACGATCGCAGGTTGAAAGTGCGAGCGCACTCATTGTCTTTGCCCCTCCGAGATCCACGAGCAGCTTCAACGCCGGTCGGCGCTTCTATCGGCTGTGGCTCGAGATCACTTCGATCGGGCTCGCCGCAGTGCCGATGTCGGCGAGCGCAGACGATGCCGAGAGCAACGCGTCCATTGCCCGCATGATCGATCTGCCAGCTGACAGGAGAATCGCAAATGTTTTTCGAGTCGGGCGGCCAGGCGTTCGGCAGGTGCCGATGAGTCCCCGTATTCCGGCGCGCGAGCTGGTGGTCTGACTTAAAGCGTTTTCAGGTATTCGATCACGGCTCGCTTTTGCTCGATCGTCAAGCGGGAGAATTGCTTCTCGTGTCCCGTATTGGAGAGTCCCGGCAAACTCGTGTCGAACATCTCAGGTGTGGACCACGGCACGTAGCCCGGCTTGAATCTGTATAAGCCAGTTGAATCAGGGATTCCCGCAACTCCGACATCCTGCATGTCCAGGGCGTGACCTCCGACCATGAATTTCGCTGGCCGGAGCGATGGATTCATGAGCTGCCACAACGTCGGGACGCTTCCGTTGTGCAGATACGGCGCCGTCGCCCACACTCCGAGCAGGATCGGGGGAACATAGGCGCCGGTCTGCTCGGTGTTCAGCCGCTTGCCGTATGCCAATGAGTTCACCTTCGCGTTTATCTCCGGGTTCAACGCGTCGAGCCTGGCGCGATCGGATCCGATGTCTTCGCTCGGAACGTGTCGGTTAGGATAGCTCACGAGTCGTCGCGGAAGTGTCTGCGAGTAAGTGCCGTGACAGCTCACGCAGCTTTTTGTGAACACACTGAGACCCGCATCTGCCTTCGCGCTGTCGGTCCTTCCCGGGAACGGCGGCGCAGTGTGCTCGCGCGCGATCCATTCGAGCACCGGCCGAATCTGCGGAATGGCCTTCTCTGCAGCTTTCGGCTTCATCCCCATAGTTCCCACCAGGAAAAACGACACGATGTCTGCGAGCTGCTCGACGTGGACGTCGGTTACCTCCGACGAATCCATCTCGGTGTAGCGATCGAGATGCGTGGTCGCATATACGCCATCTGCGAGCAGCGACCGCCGCATGCCGCGACCGGCAAGCGCCGGTATCGAGACGAAGCCCGCTTCGCTCAGGGATTGCGGGATTCCGAGCGATCGCTTCATCGCCCCGGGGCCATTCGTGCGGCCCGGGCCTCCGTTGCGGAACGGAAGCGGACGATCTCCAGCCAGCGCGAGCTCGCGCATTCGTCCGACGATGCGCGGCATCAGAAACCATTTCAGTGTCAGCCGCTCGCGCGACGACATCTCGGGAAAGAGCGCATGCACTCGCGCACGAAACGCTTGCGGATCAGCGACCGCGAGCTTGAGACCGGCGTAGACCGACCGGCTGTAGAGCTCGAGATTGACCGAGGTGTTGGGCAAACCTGCCCACGCAACGCTCGTGATGTTGCCGGCCGAGTCGTGCAGCAATCCTGTATGACAGGTGGAGCAGCCGATGTTGATGGCATCGACTCGTGCTAGCGGCGTCGGGCCTTTCACGATCCGGCCGACCATTCCAACGGGGCGATCGAAGCGTGGTTGCGCAATCCGTCGTGGCCAGTTTGCAATCGAGTCCGGGAAGATGAACCCGAATTCTCTGTAGATGTCCCTGAGCGCGCTTCGGTCGAGGGGGCTTTTTCTGATTCGCTCTTCCCGCATCAGCAGCGCCGTTGCTACGACCTTATAGGGAAGCGCGCTGTTTTCGAGTGTGGCTCGCGAAGCTCCGCCAAAATCCGACAGCACGAACGGCGGCACCCCGAGCTCTGAAGCGTCTGGACCCGGAGGGCGGGCACCCAGGTACCCAGCGGTGCCCGCTATGCACATGCTGCCGAACGCAAACGCGAAGAAAAAAGTCTTTCGGGACGATGCCATTGCTCCTCCGGGTGCACGCACGTTACCGGCGGGGCCGCTTCCGACCCATACGTAGGCTGACGTAGTCGCGCGTTGCGTGTCGCTCGCCGTACGGAAGCGGCGCCTGACCCCTGAAAGGAGGCGTTCTGCCGAATATGTCTCCGCTCAGCTCGCAAAACGGACGAATTTGACGCGCAACTCTTGAAGAGCGGAACTGATTCCATCGATGCAGCAGAAATCGGAATTCCCGGCGCGTGCGCGCCGGATCGCAGTGATAGTTGCGGCTATCCGTCCGGGTTGCGGAGGAGGAGATGCGGCTGTCGAATCCACCAGCCCGACCGGCGGTAATCCAGGCGAGCCTTCGACGCCATCTCCGGCCAGCGCCGCAGCGCAGAAAGCATCGCGAACATTTTCTGTCGCCGGCGACTACGACTATCACAACAGCCGCAATGGCGATGTGACGGGACGCATTCGTGTTCGTTAGGACTGTCGCAGCGATCGCGCTGCTCGCAGCTCCGCAGATCGCGGGCGCTCAATCGCTGCTCGACCGGTCGCCTAACGTTTCGGGCGATTGGGTCGGAGCTTCGGGCACTCTCTACTTTCATTTCGTGCATCGCTTCAGGGTGAGCGGTGCACCCGAGCGGAAGGTGTCGAACGTTCCGACGTTCCTCGTCGGCGCCGGACTGCCGAAGAGATTCTTCGCCGGATTCAATTACTCGACCAACTCGACGCTCACTCCGAATTTTCCAAACGAGTGGGAGGTGTTTGGGCGGTGGGCCCCGCTTTCGGAGGATCTGGGCGCGCCGGTCGAGGTGGGCGGGCAGGTCGGATACAACAACGCTGCCGACGGCGTCGACGGCGAGGTCTCGATCGCGAAGCGCCTCGGGATTGCGAGGCTGATCGTTGCGGGGCGCGCGCTGTCGGATCCGCTCGAGGACGGCAACGTGAAGTTTGCGATCGCCGGTGGCGCCACGCTGCGTCTCAATCAATACGTCGCTCTCGCCGGTGACATCGCATCCCTCGCCGATCGAGATTCGGCGGAGAAAGTGTCGTGGAGCGCCGGACTGCACGTGGCAATTCCACTGACGCCACACACTTTCTCGCTGCATGCGTCGAACGCGCCAGTCTCGACGCTTCAGGGCGCGTCGCGCGGAACGAGCGACGTCAGGTTTGGATTCGAGTTCACCATTCCCCTGACGCTGCGCCGCTATTTCGGAAATAGAGAAGAATCTTCGCCAGATACCGCTGTCTCTGCCGCAGTCGTGCCGGTGGACACGGCTGTGGAATCGAAAGCAGTGGAGACAGCGGTGGCGCCCCCTCCTGTTTCACCGGAGCCCGAGGCGAAGCCGGCCGATACGACTCGCGCCGCGCCGGTTGTCACTCCATCGGCTCCGACTCCGGCAGCGCCTGCGCCTGCACGTACGACGACCTCCGAGAAACCAAAGCCGGCTCCGGCGAAGCCTGCACCCGCGAAGAGGCCGTCGAGTGTTCGCCGTACAACGATCAAGAACATCAGCTATCTGCAGCCGCGCATCACAGTGAGCGTCGGTACGACCGTCGAGTGGTCGAACAGCGATCCGCTGCCGCACACTGTAACGGCGAGCGACAGGAGCTTCAACTCGGGGCTCATCCAGCCTGGCAAGACGTACCGCCACACGTTCACCAAGGCTGGAACGTTCAACTATTACTGCGTGCCGCATCCTTTCATGAAGGGTGCGATAGTGGTGACTCCGTGATGTACGCGCGGCTTGCAGTGGGAATCGTCGCGGCGTTTGGACTGGCTGCGTGCTTCAGTGAGAGGTCGTCGGGCCCGGGACCGGTTCTCGAGGGTTGCAGCGCTCAGCTTCCCGCGGAGGCATTCGGCTCCACGATCGTGCGGATTCAGGATTTCACGTTCACGCCGGCGCAGGTGCGCATCAGGCCGGGTACGAAAGTGACGTGGGTGAATTGCGATACCGCAGGCCAGCCGTCGCACACGAGCACCGCCGACGGAGGGGCATGGAATTCGGCGCTGCTTCCTCCCGGCGCGACGTTCACTCGCGAATTCGGTAATGCGGTTGGCGCTTTCCCCTATCACTGCGAGCCGCATCCCGGCATGCGGGGCACGGTCACGGTCGAGTAATTAGCTTAGATCGTTGCCGCGCCCGTAGCGCAATTGGATAGAGCATCTGACTTCGGATCAGAAGGTTGGGGGTTCGAGCCCCTCCGGGCGCACTAGACGCTGACCACTGCCTGCCCGGACGTTTCGTCTGGGCAGGCAGTTTTTTTTGTTCAGTATCCGGTGCTCTCCCTCCGTTTGACCGTCGCCCCGGATCGACGGATCAGCATCAAGCAAAGCCTGATGCAACGCTGAGCATATCCTGAGGGGCCCTTGAGCACCCCAGCTCAGATTCGTTCGCAACCGTAACTGGCGACCGACTCCGCTCTGAGGAAATCGAGCTGCGTTTGTCGTCTCAATTCACAGAACCTGTGCCCACGCTGAACCCGGAGAGACCATGCCCACCAAACATCTACTTGCCCCTGCCTGGATAATTCCCTTCGCTGTAATTGC
>DASWQD010000265.1:0-6845 GCA_036398255.1 Gemmatimonadaceae bacterium
TGCGCGACGTCAGTCGCCGAAGGACAGATAGTTCACGTGCACAACGAGAAGACTCTCGAGGCACGAAAGGGAGTTCTCGAATTCCTGCTCATCAACCATCCGCTCGATTGTCCGATCTGCGACCAGTCCGGCGAATGCGAGCTGCAAGATTTCACCTATCAGGAAGGTCGTGACGACTCGCGGTACCGCGATCCGAAGCGCTTCAATCCCGTCGAGGATTTCGGCGGTGACGTGATGTACGTCCCGAACCGCTGCATTCTCTGCACCCGGTGCGTGCGGTTCATGGATGACGTCGCGCACGACGCGGTTCTGAACGTCAGCGAGCGCGGCGACCGTGCGCTGATTGGAAAGTTCGAAGGAAAGGACCTGACTCACCCGTGGGCGGCCAACGTCATCGACCTTTGCCCGGTCGGCGCGCTGCTCTCGAAGGATTTCCTGAACAAGGCGCGCGCGTGGGAGCTCGACCGTGCCGCCTCGATCTGCCCGAACTGCACGCAAGGCTGCAACATCACGATCGAGACGCGCGACAACAGCGTGGCGCGTCTCAAGCCGCGACCGAATGAGGACGTCAACAAGTTCTTCATGTGCGACTCCGGCCGCCTGAACTACCGGTGGATGAACCGGCAGGACAGGGCAGAGACGCCGATGGTCCGAACCGGAGGGGTTCTTTCGGCGAGCGAGTGGGACCCCGCAATTCTTTCGGCTGCCAGGCTCATCGCGGGAAAACGAGTGCATGTCGTTGCGTCGCCGATGCTCTCCAACGAGACGCTGTTTCTCCTGTCAGAGCTGATCGAGCACAACGGTGGCCGCGGAGTGTTCAGAGTCGCCACGGGCGACGAAGCGCCTCTCCCGGGAGTCGAGGATCTCTCTCTCCGGCGTGATCGCGCTGCGAACGTCATCGGCGCCGAGCTCCTGGGCTACAAGCGAACCGAAACGCCGCTCGAAGGCATCGGTGAGGGGGACGTGCTGATCGTTGCGGATGACGACCTGACCGGGATCGCACCGGATGCCGCGAGCAAGGCGTCGGCTGTCGTCGTGATCGGCACTGTCGTTCCAAAATCTCTCGAGTCTCCTTCGGTGGTGCTCCCGATCACGAACTTCACCGAGGAAGAAGGCACGTTCACGAACATTCGCGGGCGCGTGCAGCGCTTCACGCAGGCGAAGGCCGCACCGGGTCAGGCTCGCCCAAGCTGGCTCGTGATGGGCGACCTGCTCGGCGCAATGGGCGCGCAGGAGCAGTTCTTCCTTCCCTCTGACGTGTTTGCCAATCTTGCGTCGAGCAAGCCTGGTTTCGCCGGACTTTCATATGACAGGCTCGGCCTGCGCGGCCTTCCTGTCCTCGAGACAGCGGGAGCAGCCTGATGCTCGATTTCTCAGGGCTGCTTCAGGTTGTGAATCCGCAGGCGCCTTCCGCGAACACCGGCCCATTCGTCGTGTTCACGCTGATCAAGATGATCATCGTGTTCACGGTCTACATGGTGAGTGCCGCGCTTCTCACTCTGGCCGAGCGAAAGATCTCGGCGTGGATCCAGGGAAGGCACGGACCGAATCGCGTTGGCGGGAAGGGCGGCTGGCTCCAGCCGGTTGCCGACGGCGTCAAGAATTTCATGAAGGAAGAGACATATCCGTCGGCGGTGTACAAGCCGCTCTTCATCCTGGCGCCGATCATGGCGTTCATTCCCGCGCTGACGACGATCTGCGTGATCCCATTCGGTGCGCCCTTGCCGACTCGGTGGGGACTGATCCCGATGGTGGTGGCGGACCTTCCGGTCGGATTTCTCTTCATCCTCGCGATCTCGTCGCTCAGCGTATACGGCATCGTGCTCGCGGGATGGGCATCGAACAACAAGTACGCCCTGCTCGGCGGACTTCGCTCGAGCGCGCAGATGATCTCGTATGAGATCTCGATGGGAATGTCGACGATACCTGTTCTCCTTCTCGCGGGAAATGTGTCGCTCAACGCCATCGTCACTCAGCAGGCTTACGGCGGCTGGAACGTCGTCAACCTGACGATCGCGTTCTTCATCTTCATCGTCGCTGCATTCGCGGAGACGAACAGGCTGCCGTTCGACCTTCCCGAGGCGGAATCGGAGCTCGTCGCCGGTTACCACACGGAGTACAGCGCGATGAAGTTCTCGCTCTTCCCGATCTCCGAGTACTGCAACATGATCACGGCGAGCGCGCTCATGGCGACGCTCTTCTTCGGCGGCTGGGATGTGCCGTTCACGGGACGGGACAACATCGGGCCATACAGCGGATGGCTGACATTGCTGTCGGTCCTGATCTTCCTGCTCAAGACGTCATTCTTCCTCTTCGTCTACATCTGGATACGGTGGACGCTGCCGCGCTTCCGCTACGACCAGCTGATGTCGGTTGGTTGGCGCGTGATGCTTCCGACGGCACTCGCCTACATCATAATCGTGGCGGCCGCGATCCTCGTGCTCGAGTCAGCAGGAATCCGGCGCGGCGCGATGTACGCTTCCATCCTTGGGGCGGTCAACATGGCACTCGTCGTGATTCTCTTCGCGATACTCGACCGGGGACGCGTCGTGAGTCCCGCGTACGGTCGCATCGGCGAGAGACAGCTGCGTGAGCTCCGCACCATGAGCAGGCGTTCTTCACTAGCGACAGGAGCGGCCGAGTAATGGCAATCGGCGTCAAGGTTCTCGAGCGTCCGATCGAGGACGTGAGCTACATAAGAGCGACCATCAAGGGAATGGCGCAGACCTTCAGGCACCTGTTCGAGCCGAAGGTCACCGTGCAGTATCCGGAGACCAAGTATCCGCTCTCGCCAAGGTGGCGCGGAACTCACCGGATGCTCACGACGGAGACAGGCCAGGCGAAGTGCGTCGCCTGCGGATTGTGCCCGACTGTCTGTCCGGCAAACTGCATCAAGCTCATTCCCGGCGAAGACGAGAAGGGAAACCGGTATCCGCTCGTCTTCGAGATCGACGAGTTCCGCTGCATCTTCTGCGGATACTGCCAGGAGGTGTGTCCCGAGGAGGCAATTCACGTCGGTCGCCACTACGAGAACGCAGAGTACAGCAGGGCAGGCTTCGTGTATGATCTCGAGAGACTGACGGCGCAGACGCATCCGGTCTGCGAGATGTGGGATCCCGACGACCCAAGGGGAGAATGATGCCCGAGCATTATCCTCTCTTCTACACGTTCCACTTCTACTTCTTCGGCGTCGTCGCCATTGCGTCGGCGATCGCTTTCGTTACGCGGAAGAGCCCGGTTGCAGCTGCGCTGTGGCTCGTCAACACGATGTTCGCGCTCGCTGCGGAGTACATCCTGCTCGACGCGCAGTTCATCGGCGTGATGCAGGTGCTCGTTTACGCCGGCGCGATCATGGTTGTGTTCCTGTTCGTGGTGATGCTCCTGAACCTCGGGCATCCCTCCGATATCGCAGACGCGCGGGGCAAATGGCCCGTGTTCGTTGCGGCCCTCATCGGCATTGCGCTCGTCGCGCAGCTCGGGGCTGTCCTCAAATCCGACATTGCGTGGAAGTTTGCGGTGCCGGTGGGCTACAACGCCGAACAGATGGGCAAGTACGGCGCTGTCGGTACGGTAGCCCGCCCACTGTTCAACGAGTATCTGCTCGCCTTCGAGCTGACGAGCGTGCTGCTTCTCGTCGCAATCGCCGGTGCCGTAGTGCTTGGCAGGAGGAAGGAAGATGCTCGCTGAGTCGCTCGCGCTCTCTGCCGTGCTTTTCACCATCGGCGTGATCGGTGTGCTGACTCGCCGCAACGCCATCATCATCTTCATGTGCGTCGAGCTCATGCTCAACGCGGTGAACCTGACCTTCGTGGCATTCTCGCGTTATTACGGCGCGGCAGGGCAGGTGTTCGTGGTCTTCGTGATGACGGTTGCCGCGGCTGAAGCAGCGGTGGGCCTTGCGATCATCATCGCGATATTCCGGCACCGCCAGTCGGTGAATCTCCAGAACATCAATCTCCTCAAAGGATGATGCTCCTTCAGATCGCGGCGGAGGCACATCCGCTCACTGGCTCAGTTGCCGAGCTTGTCTGGCTGCTACCAGTTCTTCCATTGCTGGGATTTGTCGTAAACGGCGCATTGTCCCTTGCCTCTGCATATCGTGCGGGGCCAGACGAGCCCGGCGAGCACTCAGAGGCGCCGCACGCAGAGACCGCAAGAGACACAGAGAAAGGCGCGCATGGAGATGATCCCCACGGCGTAAAGCCCCATCGCTATGCGGGAATCGTAAGCATCGTCGGACCCCTCGTGCTCGGACTTTCATTCATGCTGGCATGGATGATTTTCGGCGCGATGCGATCCGCCTCGATGAAGACGCCCTTCATCCAGAGCTACTTCAGCTGGATGCCGGTAGGCGAGCTCAACATCGATGCGGCGCTGCAGCTCGACCAGCTGTCGATGGTGATGACGCTCATCATCACCGGTGTCGGCACGCTGATCCACATCTTCAGCGTGGGCTACATGCGCGAAGATCCCGGCTATCCGCGGTACTTCGCCTACCTGAATCTCTTCGTCTTCTTCATGCTGGTGCTCGTGCTCGGCGCGAGCTATCCGGTTCTGTTCGTCGGCTGGGAAGGCGTTGGCCTCTGCTCATATCTGCTGATTGGCTTCTGGTTCTCCGACAAGGCGAACGCCGATGCGGGGAAGAAGGCGTTCATCGTCAACCGCATAGGTGATTTCGGCTTCCTGGTCGCGATGTTCCTGATGTTCGCCAACTTCGGCGCGCTCGACTTCGCCGGCGTAAATGCAGGAGCAAGCGCGCTTCCAGTTGGAGCGGCGCTCGTCACGGCGATCTGTCTCTTCCTGTTCCTCGGCTGCGCGGGCAAGAGCGCGCAGATCCCGCTCTATGTATGGCTGCCTGACGCAATGGCGGGCCCGACGCCAGTCTCCGCATTGATCCACGCTGCGACGATGGTCACGGCAGGTGTGTATCTCGTCGCGCGCAGCTCGGTGCTCTTTGCACACGCACCCGTTGCGAGCCTCGTCGTCGCGCTCGTCGGGGCGGTCACCGCTGTATTCGCGGCGACGATCGGACTCAAGCAGTGGGACATCAAGAAGGTGCTGGCGTATTCGACGGTGTCGCAGCTTGGCTACATGTTCATCGGAGTCGGCGTAGGCGCGTACACGGCCGGGGTGTTTCATCTCGTCACCCACGCGTTCTTCAAGGCTCTCCTGTTCCTCGGGTCGGGGTCGGTGATCTACGCAATGCACGCTGCGTATCATCACACGCACAGGCACGATGACGCGCAGGACATGCGCAACATGGGCGGTCTCAAGCAATATCTCCCGTGGACGTGGGTCCTGATGTGGATTGCCACACTCGCCATCGCGGGCATTCCTCCGCTCGCCGGATTCTTCTCGAAGGACGAAATACTGGGTTCGGCCTTCGCCCAGGCTCAGCACTCGACACTCGGCGAGTCATCGCTCTTCGGCATTCACGGAAGCACCATTCTCTATCTGGTCTACGTGCTTGGAGTTGCCGCAGCGTTCATGACCGCGGTCTACATGACGCGAATGATGATCTACACGTTCCATGGTCCGAACCGCACTGGCGACGCAGAGCGATCGCACCTGCGCGAGGCACCGTGGGTGATGACTGGCCCGCTCGTGGTGCTCGGCGTGCTGTCGGCGTTCGGGGGCTGGCTCAACCTGCCGCAAATAATTCCAATCGGCCCTGTAGGCTTAATGGAGCACTGGCTCGAGCCGGTTGTCGGGGAGTCGCAGCGTCTTCTCTCGGGCGGAGAAGCGGTGCACTCGGCGAGCACCGAGATGATGCTCATCGGCATCGCCGTGCTCGTTGCCGTCGCCGGAATTGCATTCGCCGCAATCAGGCTCAAGCCTCAGGGGCTGGTTCCGAAAGCAGAGGCTCCGGAAGAGGAAGGCTTCGAGCGGGTGCTTGCGAACAAGTACTACGTGGATGAAGCGTACGATGCGGTCGTCGTCAATCCGACGTACCAGATCTCCCGCAATGTGCTGTGGCGGGGCATTGACGCGGGACTTATCGATGGTCTTCTCGTCAACGGAAGCTCCGCAGTGGCGCGTGCCTTCGGCTGGATTGGCTCGCGGTTCCAGACAGGCACGGTCGGCACGTATGCATGGGTGCTCGTCGCCGGCGTACTCGCAGTGCTCGGCGCCGTCACTCTACAATAGACCAGGAAATGGAATCCTTCCTCAGCTCGCTCGGATACGACAACTGGGTTCTGCCGGCGCTACTGCTCATTCCAGTCATCGGGGCAGTGCTGCTTCTCGTGATGCGCGGAGGCGCCGCGGATTCCGACGAGGGCGCGAATCGCTCGGCGCGAATGGTCGCGTTCGTGACGCTCATGCTGGAATTCATCGTTTCGGCAGGGCTCTGGTGGACGTTCGATCCGGCGAACAGCGGATGGCAGTCATCGGTGGATGCGGAATGGATTCCGATGTGGGGAATTCGTTTCACTCTCGGCATCGACGGCATCGCACTGATGATGATCCTGCTGACGACCTTCATCATGCCGCTGTGCGTCCTCGGGAGCTGGAACAGCGTCAAGCGGAAGGTGAATGCGTTCTTCGCGCTGATGCTCATCCTCACGAGCGGAATGCTCGGTGTGTTCATGGCGCGCGATCTCTTCCTGTTCTACGTGATGTGGGAAGTGATGCTCGTGCCGATGTACTTCATCATCGGCGTGTGGGGTGGGGAACGCCGCATCTACGCGAGCCTGAAGTTCTTCATTTACACGATGGTCGGCTCGCTGCTCATGCTGGTTGCGATCGTCTATCTCGGACTGGCTGTCGCCGACCCGATGACCGGCACGCCGAACTTCGGGTACGATCATATCCTGCAGAATGCGCGGCCGTCGTTCACGGCTTCC
>DASWQD010000266.1:0-2630 GCA_036398255.1 Gemmatimonadaceae bacterium
CGTGCCCGCTGACGTCATCATGAAGATGCTGAACGAGAAGCCAGCCATCGCCGGACTTGCCGTGCCGGGTATGCCCATGGGGTCGCCGGGCATGGAGGGTGCAACGAAGGAACCCTACGACGTACTCACCTTCGACCGCGCGGGCAAGACAACGGTGTACGCGCAGAGATAAATCGCAATGAAGAAAAAGTCCCGGCGGCAGACCAGACAGAAAGCGACATGGATGATTGTCGGCGCCGGGGCGGCGATGATCGCCGGCACGCTGGTAGAACGATCACTCGGCGCCGGCTGGAAGGCAGTGACTTCTAAGAACCCTCCACTCAAGCCGGAGCTTCCGCGCAAATCAGGATGGGGTGAAGCGCTCGCGTGGACGGCGGCGAGCGCAATCGCAATCGGACTTGCCCAGCTCATGGCGAAGCGCGGCGCGGCACTCGGCTGGGAGTACACGACCGGGAAGCACCCCCCAGTCTAGCTCACCTCGCCGCGGCTGCGGCGACCCACACGTTGTTATCGCGATTCAGATCCTGGAATCGATTCTCCGGGTCGAGCGACACCGACTTGAGCACCCGTCCTTTCAGCGGAACACGATGTGTGATGCTTTTCGAGCCGGCGAGTATCACAGTCTCGTTGCTTCCGTCGGTAAAGTCGAGCCAGAGGATGGCCGGCATCGTCATCTCACCATTGTTCTTCAGCGTGAGAACGGCGTCGGCTCCATTCACCCTTACCGATTCGATCGACTGATCCACGGTATGAGCGGTGAAGAACCACTGATACCAGAACCAGTCGAGATCCTTCCCGAGCGAGCGGTTCATCGAATAGAAAAAGTCGTACGGTGTGGGATGCTTGTACTTCCATTCGCGGGCGTATTGCGCAAACGCCCGCCTGACTGCTGAATCCCCGACGATTCCACCGAGTGCGTTGAGAGCGACCTGCGATTTCGTGTAGGCCTGAACGCCCATGCCGGGGCCGGCATAGAGTGTGGGCCACATGAGCGGTGCTTCGAGGTCCGATCCGGCAATGCGGCGATAGCCGGCAGAGCGGTTCTGCATGTTGACCGGCGCGTTGCTGATGCGCGCGATCGCAAGCGCCTGGATGTACTCGGTGAATCCCTCATCCATGAATCCGTAGCGGGTCTCGTTGGATCCCACCATCATGGGAAACCATTGATGTCCCGTTTCATGAACCGTCACGCTCAATCCCGACCCGTTGAAGATGATCATCGGGTATTCCATTCCGGTTTCGGGACCATCGGCGATCGTTCCCTGCGGGAACTCGTACGGAAAGAGCGTCTTCGAGTGTTCCTCGATCGCGCGGCGAAAGTACTGAGCGGTGTTGTTCTTCCTGTAGTTCGTATGCTGCGGCAGGTAGAGGACGTACACGGGAACGGTCCCCCTCCCCGGAACTGCGGCGCGAGTCGCATCGAAGTTGTAGTCGCGTGAAACGGCAAAGGCGAAGTCATTCACCATCGGTGCAGTGAAGTGCCAGGTGAGAGTCGAGCCGGGCGCTGTCGCAGACGCGCCGCGCTCGCTCTCGTTCACGACGAGCACAGTCGTGTCGACCCGCATCGCGAGTGCGAGGCGGTCACGCGTCCGCTTCGAGTAGACCTGCTCCGGATTCTCGAGATGCCCGGTTGCGCCGAGCAGCCATCCTCCGGGCGCAGTGATTCTCACGTCGAATGAGCCGAACTGATTGTAGAACTCGGCGTTGCCGAGGTGGGGGTCGGTGTCCCATCCTCGGATGTCGTCGTACATCGCGACCTGCGGATACCACTGCGCGATCTGGTAGAGGTAGCTGCCGTACCGACCCATTCTCTGACCGCGCACGGCTGTGTCGACTAGCGGGACAGTGAATCTCCACGCGGCTTCGATCGCCGCGGTTGCACCGGGCGCGATCGGTGCGGCCGGCGTCAGCGTCGCGATGGTTTCAGATACCGCGTATTGCTTGTTGTCGGAAAGCGTGATCGCGGCACCGTTCACCGACAGGCGCTCGATCGTGATGCCATCGGTGACGTCGGTGGTGTAGGCGCTCCGCCTGGTACGAGCTGCGAAAAAGTTCTGATAAAGACGGAGCACGATTGTCTTGAGCGTGTCCGGCGTGGTGTTGTGGAGCGAGATCACCTCACGGCCGCGCAACTGGTTCGTCGCGGGATCGATCGTCGCCTCTATTCTGTAGTCGATTTTCTGCTGCCAGTACCGCCTGCCCGGCGCGCCGCTCGAGTCACGCGTACCGGCGGCGTACGCTGCCCGGAATGCCGGAGTCATGGGAAGGTCCGTCCGGAGCGTCCTCTCAGCCCCCGCCTCCGACGCGGTTGGGGTCAGCGGAGGTGGGGCGGTGCCGCGGGAGCAGCCTGCCAGCACGAGGGCCGCGACGGCGGCTCGCTTAAGAGAAATATGGATATGCATTTGAGTTAGAACGGCCCTGGAAGGCTTAACCTGCCGCCGAGCGTCAGAAAAGGTCTTGCATCATCCGTGCTGATTATTTATACATTCCTTGTGCATAATCACTCGGCGATGACTCTGCCTTTCTCAAGCTCTCCCAGAGAGACACAGCGACCGCTCGTTCGTTCCGCCAATCGCGGCGACACCGATGCGATCCTGGAGCTCGTCTCGGCCTATGCGGCCGAGGGGGTG
>DASWQD010000267.1:0-2976 GCA_036398255.1 Gemmatimonadaceae bacterium
CAGGCGATCGAGAAAGCACTGCGCGAATCGGATCTGGGATTGAATCCGCAATCGCAGGGAGGGACGATTCGCGTTCCTCTTCCCGCACTGAACGAAGAACGGCGCCGCGAGCTGGTGAAGGTCGTTCACAAGCTCGCGGAAGAGGCGCGGATCGGGATTCGTCATGCTCGCACCGAAGGCCGCGACAAGATGAAGAAGCTCGAGCACACGAGCGAAGACGACGTGAAGCATGCCGAGAAGGACCTGCAGAAGATGCACGACGATTTCATCAAGAAGATCGACGAACTTCTGAAGGCGAAAGAAGCAGAGATCATGGAAGTTTGAGCTCGTGAGCGAGCTCCCCAAGAGGGTCTTGTTCGCGCTCGTCGGCGCGCCGCTGACGATTGCGCTCATTTATTTCGGCGGGTGGATTCTCGCGACCGCGCTCGGCATCGTCGCCGCGCTGGGAGCGTGGGAGCTGTTCCGGATGGCGCGCGAAGCCGGCCACGAGCCGCTCGACAATGCGGGAATAGTCCTCGCCGCAACGATTCCGCTGATGGTTCACGCCACATACCTCGGCGTGTTCAGGATCACGGTCACCGTCGGCGTTCTGTTCTTCCTCGCGCTCACCGCGGGTGTGATCTGGGCGCGCGGAACGCAGCGCAAGCCGCTGGTGTCGCTCGCCCTGACCGTGACCGGTGTGATCTATCCGGCCCTCGTCACGTACATGTATCCAATTCGCTATCACGATTACGCGGTGACTGGACTCGCCGGGACGGTGCTCGTGATGCTGCCGATCGCGCTGACGTGGGCGACAGATACGGGCGCGTACTTCTTCGGGAGGACGTTCGGCCGGCACAAGCTCATTCCATCGGTGAGTCCGGGAAAAACTGTGGAAGGAGCGATCGGCGGTGTCGTGGTCGCGGTCATCGCGGGGTGGCTCTACGTGACTTTTCTGCTTCGTCCTGTGGCGCAGCTGTCGATGCTTCCAATCGGCCTCACCGTCTTCGCGATTCTCGTTTCCGTCATCGCGCAGATTGGAGATCTCGCCGAGTCGCTGTTCAAGCGCGATTCCGGCGTGAAGGACTCGTCGACGCTGCTTCCCGGTCACGGTGGGATTCTGGACAGGTTCGACAGCCTTCTGTTCGTGCTGCCGGCGGCGTACGTGCTGCTTGGGCTTTTCCTCAAGCCGTCGCCATGACCGAACGGCGCGGCGTTGCGATCCTCGGGTCTACCGGGTCGATCGGGACGACGGCGCTGCGGGTTCTCTCGCGGCAGCGCGAGCGGTTCGATGTCACCGCTCTGACAGCGCATACCAACGCTTCTCTGCTCGCGACGCAGGAAGCCGAGTTCCATCCGCAGTATGTCGGGCTCGTGGAAGGTGACGCGCGGGAGAGCTGGCACAGCGGCACGAGCTGTCTCGTCGAAGCGGCGACACGCGACGACACCGACATCGTGCTCAATGCTGTCGTCGGCGCGGCAGGACTCGATGCCACTCTCGCCGCACTGCGCGCCGGAAAGCGGGTCGCGCTCGCGAACAAGGAGACGCTCGTGGTTGCCGGCGCTCTCGCAGAGCGCGCATGCATGGAAGGAGGAGGCGAGATCGTGCCCGTCGACAGCGAGCACAGTGCGATTCTTCAATGCATCGCGAGCCGCCCCTCATCGGATGTGAGGCGCGTCATTCTCACCGCTTCGGGCGGGCCATTCAGGGGATGGAGCGAAGACCAGCTGGAGAAGGCTACGGTCGAGAATGCGCTCAGGCATCCGACGTGGACGATGGGCCGCAAGATCACGATCGACAGTGCGACGCTCGCAAACAAGGCACTCGAGGTGATAGAAGCTCACTTTCTGTTCGGATTGCCCTACGATCGCATCGAGGTAGTGGTTCATCCGCAGAGCATCGTTCATTCATTCGTAGAGTTTGTGGACGGAAGTGTCGTGGCTCAGATGAGCGTTCCGAGCATGGAGATTCCGGTCCTTTATGCACTCACGCATCCGGAGAGAGCGGCCGATCAGGGAATGGAGCCGTTCGACCCGGTGCGAGTTTCGCCGCTGACATTCGAGCCGGTCGATGTCGCGAGATTTCCGGCGCTCAAGCTCGGCATCGAAGCGGGCAAGCGAGGCGGCGCGGCCCCTGCGGTGTACAATGCGGCGAACGAGCAGGCAGTTGCATTGTTTCTCGCGGGGAGAATCCGGTTTGGTGACATCCCGCGGGCAATCTCGAGCGCTCTCGACAAGCTGGGTGACCTGGCCGGCGGCACGCGCGAGGAGCTTCTCGAGGCCGATGCAGCCGGGCGCCGTCACGTAATGGAGCTTATCTGATGCTGGCATACATAGCGCCGATATTCGTCTTCGGTCTCGTGGTTTTCGTCCACGAGCTCGGCCATTTTCTCGCCGCCAAGGCGGTCGGTGTCTACACGCCGCGCTTTTCCATCGGCTTCGGAAGAGCTTTATGGAGACGGCGTTACGGGGAGACGGAGTACGTGCTCGCCGCGCTGCCGATCGGCGGATACGTCCGCATGGCGTCGCGCGATGACGAAGCGACTGCCTTCATCGAAGGCGGAAGCGAAAACGTCGTGACGCGCGAGGCGGCGAACGGGCAGCCGCTCGATCCCGATGCGATGATGCCGTTCGGGCCGAAGCCGATTCCCCCCGACAGATGGTTCGAGTCGAAGCCTCTCTGGGCGAGGATGCTGATTCTTCTCTCGGGTGTGACGATGAACGTCGTGCTTGCCCTCGTGGTGACGACGGGAATGTTCGTTCACTACGGAAGCCCATATCTGTCGACAAGGGCGGACTCGCTCTTTGCGGGAAGGCCGGGCGCGCTTGCCGGACTTCAGAGCGGCGACAGCATAACGGCGATCGATGGAAAGCAGGTCGACTGGGAGGGGCTCGTCACTGCGGTGAGCGCGTCACCGGGCAGGCCCCTCAGGTTCGACGTGATTCGCTCCGGTCAGCAACGGAGCATCACCATCACGCCGGCACCAGACACGGCGA
>DASWQD010000268.1:0-3010 GCA_036398255.1 Gemmatimonadaceae bacterium
GAATGGAGCAGCTCGCGATGTCGCTGCCGGACACACTGCGGCCGACACGCGTCTACCTCTATCGTCTTCTGATCGGAGGCCAGCCTCCGAATCCAAGCGGGCCGCAGTTCCGCATCATCGGCGATCCGCGCTCGCGCCGCGGTCCGGTCTATGAGCGCCTGAGAGAGGGAATCGACTATTACGTGGATCCGTCCCAGCTGTGGGTAGCGCTCGTTCGGCCGCTCTCGCTGAACAACGAGCGTCTCGTGGTGGCGTACCGCGTCCGCGTGAACGGTCAGGATACGATTCACGTCTCGACCGGCGGAACTCCGGACCTCGAGTATCGCTCTCAATCCGATCAGCTCGCCAATCTCCTCTGGGATCCTCAGGTCACTCCTCAGGATCCGGCGTTCGAGCGCGAGATTCGAAGTGTCTACCGCGTCGGCGGCTCGGAGCTTCAACGACAGAGCGTCATCGTGAAGATCGTGACCGGCACGAGTGACGATCAGGAGAAGGCTGTCGATCCGGGCGACGGCTCCGCACGCACCTATCTCCAGCTCTTCGGACTCGCCCAGCGTACCAACACGTCCACCTTCGACATCGAGAACCGGCTCTGGCCGCGACCCTCGGACCCCAATTTCGAGCTGAGCCTCGGAGCATCCGCGGCAAAGGTGATTCGCGACCAGTTCCTCGTTTTCCCATCGCTGCGGCCTTTCGCGAAAAACGGACTGGCGCGTGGCGCCAATCCGTCGAACGACACGATCTACACCACTCCGTCGGAGTACGTGAAATCGGCGCAGCGGCCACAGTCTGTCTACCACATTCGCGTTCGCTTTCAGGCGGAGGGCAATGGCGAGGCCGGTGCACTCATGCTCGGGGCGGTACAGGTACGTCCGAATTCCGAGCGGCTTTTCGTAGACGGCATTCCCCTCGTGCGCGGAGCGGACTACACCGTCGACTACGATCTCGGTCGCGTGTCGTTCGCCAGACCGGACACCCTGTTTCCGCGGCCGCGACAGGTGTCGGTCCAGTTCGAGGAAAATCCGGTATTCGCTGAGACGCCGACCTCCATCTTCGGGGCGACGGCGGAGTTTCCGCTGGCGAACGGGAGCGTGAATTTCACGGCGATCTCGCAGCGACAGAACACGACCTTCAATCGGCCGCCACTCGGATTCGAGCCGGCTGCATCTCTGATGGCCGGAGTCACTGCGCAGATGAGCTTCGACGCCTCGCCGCTGACGTCTCTTGTCTCGAGCCTGCCGTTCGGAAAAACCACGGTCCCGTCGCGCATCAACCTCGCGGCTGAATTCGCAGCGAGCCGGCCAAAGCCGAATGCGGCAGGCCAGGCTTTCGTCGAGTCATTCGAAGGAGAAGGCGGCGTGCTCGTCCCGCTCGAGGAATCGCAGTGGTACTACAGCAGCCAGCCCGCGCTCGGCACCCAGATTCCGGCGCGTTTCGGAATCCAGGCGCTCGATCTCACACGCGCGGCGACAATGGCGTGGCAGAGCGATGGACTCGACGCCCGCGGCTCGCCGGTAAGACTCAGCATCGAAGACATCGATCCACTGACGAATATCATCGGCACCGGATTGTCGGCACCCGAACCGCTCATGTGGATGACACTCTATCCGCTCTCGGTCGGTGGCCTCCGAAACCAGGGGATTTTTTCGTGGACGGTCCGCGACACTCCATCCGGCCGAAGATGGCGATCCATTCGCACTCCGCTCGGCCCCACGGGAGCGGATCTCTCGCGAATCGAGAATATCGAATTCTGGGCGCAGATTCCTGTCTCTCCCGCGAGGCGCAGCAGGAATCCGGTTCTCGTGATGGACTTCGGAGACATTTCCGAGAATACCGTCAGCTTCGTGCCCGACACTCTTCTCGTGCGGTTGGCAGTTGGTGATGCCGCTCGACGCGATACGATATTCGGCGGCAAGAAACTCGAGGGGTTCGACCGTCTGGACAGCGAGCGCGATCCGTTCTCGCGCGCGTTCAACGTCGGTGTGAATGACAACGGGCTATCCGGCGATGTCGCGAGCGCGATCACAGTCGTCACCGACACGATCCCAGGACGCACTCCGCGCATTGAGGGTGTCGGCGGATACCAGACATGCCGCGGCGGATACTCGCTCATCCGGATTCTCGGTGACGCGGCAACTACCTGCACCGTTGGCAACAATCGGCTCGACGAGGAGGACATCGATGGCGACAACGTCCTGAATCTCACGAGCACGGAGAGAGATGGGGAGGAGCTCCGCCGCTACATCATCAACCTCGGCGACAGCGCAGGCTACACGCGCATCGGACGGTGTGCAACAAGCCCGCGCACCGTCGTCGGTCCAAATCCCGAGGAGCGCTGCTGGGTACTCTTCCGCATTCCATTCAGAAATGCGGACGACTCGCTTGGCGCTCCGCTGCTTCGGCGCATGCGTGCGCTGAGACTGACGATGGTGTCGGGAACCGGTGTTGCGGACAACGAGTTCACGCAGGTTCCGATCGCGCGCCTCCGGCTCACCGGTGCGCCGTGGCTCAAGCGTTCGGACACGGGGCTGCGCGGCATCGGTGCGGAGGCGACTGGATCCGGTTACGTGAACGCGGGAGTGATCGGGACGCAGGACAGGAATCTCGCGAACGGAATCAGCTACGAGTCGCCGCCCGGCGTAGTCGATGAGCCCGATACGAAACGCAGCCAGTTCCAGACAGGGCGCCTGCAGATCAACGAGAGATCGCTGCGGCTCACCGCGGGCAATCTCGATCTCTACGATCGCGCCGAAGCATACGTGAGGTTTCCTGAAGGCGAGAAGAATTTCATGGGCTACAAGGAAATGCGGCTGTGGGCTCGTGGAGTTCGCAATGGATGGGGCACTGAAGGCGACCTCCAGTTCTTCGTCAAGATCGGGCGCGATCCGAACAACTTCTATCTCTACCGCACGCCGATCAACACCGGGCCCGGCATCACCGCGTGGCTGCCTGAGATCAAGGTCGAGTTCGACAAGATTTTCAGGCTGCGCGCCGACATTCAGAACAACTA
>DASWQD010000269.1:0-4041 GCA_036398255.1 Gemmatimonadaceae bacterium
TTGCGGATCACGAGTGGTCCCGCGGCCGGTCGCACGTACGTGCTGGGGAATGGATCGGCGTTCGGCGTCGACACGCCTCCGGGCCCCGTTGGCTGCGCCGAATCCTTCGCTGCGGTGGTGGCCGGCGTGGGGGCCTGGGACGATCTCGCTGGATTACACGCTGCCGCTGTAATTGCCGCGGCGATCAGCAAATAACTCTTCATTGTGATGGGTGCTCCTCCTGAGGGCACGTTGGCACATTGTCCTGCGGACGGGGGATAACTTACCTGCGCCGACAGCTTGCGACACCCCGCACCTGTAAGAATGCGATCAGCTCGCCTGCGCGTTTCTCCACGACACGTACGCGTCAACTCGATCCGTGCAGATGGCGTCCACACCCAGATCCGACAGCGACCTCCATTGTGCTTCGTCGTTGGACGTCCATACGACGAGACGCCCGGATGCAGAGTGCACATCCGCGACGAGGCGCGTGTCTACGAATTCTGCATGCTGCCAGAGATCGGTCGCGCCTGCGTTGCGCATCGCTGCGCGCGAGTCGATCGGGTAGCCGACCTGGAGAATGCCGGTGCGGACTGAAGGCATGAGCTCGAGCATCCGCTTTACGACGCGATGGTCGAAAGCGTGGACCGAGTAGTTCTGGTGATTGGTGTCGTGTCGCTTGAGGCATCGCACGACGTCGTTTTCGATCGAGAGCGCCTTGATCTCGATGTACATACGCGCTCGCGCTCCAACCGCTTCGAGCACCTCGTCGAGCTTCGGGATCGGCGTGTCGCCGGGGAGCCGTGCTCGCTCGATATCCGCGCTGGTCGCTGTAGAGAAAGGACGAGATGCCCCTGATGCGTCGACAAATACAGCGTCGTGATGCACGAACACGCTGCCATCGCCGCTTGCATGAACGTCGAGCTCGATGCCTTCCGCGCCGGCGTCGAGGGCCGCATTGAAAGCGGGAATCGAGTTTTCCGGAGCGGACGTCCTGAGACCGCGATGTGAGACTGCTTCTGGGAGGGCACGTTTCGAGTACATTGCGCTCGTTTCGGGGGTTAGGGCTGAATCATAGCCCTTAACATCACTCTCGGGAGAGCGTCAAACACTGTGAATTGAATGATTTCCGGATCTCAGAGCGAAGACACCGACCGCGATCTCATCGAGCGCTGGAAGGCCGGAGACTCGCGGGCGGCCACGCTGCTCGTGGGTCGTCATGCCGACGCGCTTGCGCGTTTTGCGGTCAGCTCGGGTGAGAGAGCGGAGATCGAAGAGCTCGTGCAGGACACGTTTGTAAGGGCCTTCGCGTCGATTGATTCCTTTCGCGGCGAAAGCAGTTTGAGGACCTGGCTGTTCACCATCGAGCGCAGGTTGATGCTGGATCGCCGCAGGACAGAGCAGCGACAGCGCGCGATGGTTCCGGTGGAGCCGGGAGATGCGGTAACGGAATACGATGCGCTCGACGGGCTCGTTGCGGCTGAAGCGGAATCCAAGGTGAGGCGCGCCGTCGATGCGCTCTCGCCGATGCAGCGGGAAGTATTCACGCTGAGAGTGGAGCAGGGAATGTCGTACAGGGATATCGCAGAGGTCGTCGGATCTACCGAGGGAGCTGCGAGAGTTCATTACCACAATGCGATGCGTGCGGTGAAGGAGTCGGTCAGTGAATGATTGCATGAATGTCGAGGTTCGCGATGCGCTGCCGGATCTTCTGAACGGCCGCCTGAGCGCGCTCGACACTGCGACGATGAAGGCACATGTGGAGAGCTGCGCCGACTGCCGGGCAGAGCTCGCGCTTCTGCGCGAGGCGCGCTCGAACTCGGCGATTGCTCCGTCAATCGATGTCGCCCGCATAGCTGCTGCCCTTCCGGCATACGGTGGAGCGGAGGTGACGATTCCGGCTGTCCGCGAGCGAACCGCGATCTCCAGAATGTGGAAGTTCGCTGCCGCGATTGTTCTCGTTGCAACCGGAGGATGGCTCGCTCTCGAGCGGCGTGGCACTGCGACATCGGAGGCTCCACAAGTGGCTACCGCGCCGCAGGCGGCGCCGGAGTCTTCTCCGGTTCGTGAACCGTCACCTTCGGTGGTTGCGACTCCATCTCCGGAAACCACGCCGTCCCGCAGCGCGGCGGATCCGAATCGCGAAGTTCAGGTTGCTTCACTCTCACTCGTGGGAAGCACGGCTGATATCAGCGACGCCGATCTGGAGCACCTGGTCGCGCAGCTCGATGCAATCGACTCGATGCCTGCCCATGAGCCGTCTCCAGTGACAATCACCGTCGAGGACATCGATGGAGAGAGTGATCAGTAGGATGCGACTGGCACCGATTGTATTTCTCGTCCTCGCGGCCGTGACCGCTGCTGATGCGCAGCAACAGGGCCCGCCGCAGGGGAATCCGCGACGGGAAATGCTCGAGCAAAGACTTCGCGAGCGAACGGGCGAGATGGTGCGGCGCAGACTCGAGCTGACTGACGATCAGATGAGACAGTTGCAGACCGTCAATCGCCAGTTCGAGCGTGAGCGCGGGGCGCTCGTGATGCGCGAGCGCGAGATGCGGCGCGAGCTGCGCGGACAGATGATGCTCGAGAAACCCGATCAGAACCGGGTGTCTCAACTGCTCGACCAGACGATACAGATCGAGCGGCAGCGGCTCGACCTCGTGCAGGCTGAACAGCGGGAGCTCGCGAAATTTCTGACTCCCGTTCAGCGTGCGAAGATGCTCGCGATTCAAAGCGAGCTGCGGAGACGAGCGCAGGAGCTCCGCAAGATGCCACCGCGCCGCGGGAATGCCGGACCTGGCGGGCCTCCGCGATTCGAGTGATCAGAGCTTGTATGGCCGGTCGGTGAAGTGTAAATACCGAATCCGGCCCGGGTGGCGGAATCGGTAGACGCAGGGGACTCAAAATCCCCCGGCCTTCGGGCCTTACGAGTTCGAGTCTCGTCCCGGGTATAGCTCGCCCTGCCCTCGCTCCCTGGAAATTCTGCGAATGAAAGCCGTTGTCATTACCAGGCCCGGCGGACCCGAAGTTCTCGAGATTCAGGATCGGCCTGAGCCGCGGCCGGGCTCATCGCAGGTTCGCATCAGGGTTCTCGCTTCCGGCTTGAATCGCGCGGATGTTTCCCAGAGGCTCGGCCGGTATCCGGCTCCTCCCGGCGTTCCCGCAGACATTCCCGGACTCGAGTACGCGGGCGAAATCGACATGGTGGGCGATGGCGCCACGATGTGGAGCGTCGGCGACCGCGTGATGGGAATCGTGTCAGGCGGCTCGCATGCTGAGTATGTCTCGGTTCACGAGCGGGAAGTCATCGCCGCTCCCCACGGACTCGGCATCGAAGAATGCGCCGCCATTCCCGAGGTCTTCATCACGGCGTACGACGCGATCTTCTCACAGCTTCGCATGGGCGCCGGGGAATCACTTCTGATTCATGCGGCAGGAAGCGGCGTCGGGACGGCTGCGGTTCAGCTCGCGAAGATTGCAGGCGTGAAATCGGTCGGCACCTCGCGGTCGCCCGACAAGCTGCATCGGGCGTCCGAGCTCGGACTCGACACGAGCATCGTGGTTCAGAATGACGATTGGCCGGCGCAGGTCCGGGCCGCAACGGATGGGAAAGGCGCTGACGGCGTCCTGGATCTCGTCGGGGGCGCGTATTTCAAAGGCAACATCGAGGCGATTGCCCTTCGTGGCCGCATGATCATCGTCGGCCTCACCGCGGGCTCGTCGGCCGAGATCGACCTGAGGCGTGTGATGCAGAAGCGAATGACGATCGCCGGAACGCTGATGCGGTCGCGCCAGCTCGAGGAGAAAATTCAAGTCGCTCGCACCTTCTCGGACCGGATCGTGCCCATGTTCGACGATCGGCGACTGAAGCCGGTAGTTGACCGCATCATGCGCTTCGCCGATATCCGCGAGGCGCACCGGATCATGGAATCGAACGAGAATTTCGGGAAAATAGTGCTCGCCTGGGGTTAGCGATTTGTAAGAGCGGCCCGCTCTCAACATCCAGGGCCAGCCGGACGTATAACTTTTAATGATGCCGATCTTTTTGTTCCTTCTGGCGCT
>DASWQD010000270.1:0-7295 GCA_036398255.1 Gemmatimonadaceae bacterium
CAGACCTCGGCGCGCGATCCACACCGAGTGGAGAGTTTCTCGGTTACCGTATTCCTGCCCACCGAAATTCCCGATCGATACCTCCCGCTGATCCATCGCGTGATCGATGCCTGCCCGGCTCACAATACTCTCAGAATGGGCGCAACTGTGGCGGTGAAGATAGCGGAGCCCGTCGCGGAGCTGATCGGCGCGTAGACCGAGCCTTCCGCAGTCGCGGCGGGAGTGACAAGCTTCCCCCGCATGAACAACCCGGCAATCAACAAAGGAAACATGCTCGCCGAAGCTGAGTCGGCGCTGCGCGAAGCGAACCTCCGGTTCGCAAGCCTTCATCCGGGAGAAAGTCCCGGGCGACAGCCTGTTCACACTGTCTACGGCGGCGCTCAACTTTTTTCATCGGACTCCGTCCCCAAGCTCGGCGCCATCGCCCTGCGCGCGATGGACCTGTATGCCGCAGACGCTGCATCACTCGGCACAGCCGTCGGGATCTCCAACCATGCCGCTCTCGACACGATCAACAGCCGCGTTCGCGACAAGCTCGGCCGCGAGCCGATCGAAGACTTCCGGATCGACTTCGAAGACGGTTACGGCAACCGGCCCGACCCGGAGGAAGATCATCACTGCTCGGTAGTCGCCGATGAGCTGAAGAAAGGCATGCGCGCCGGGACGCTGTCTCCCTTCATCGGCATGAGGGTGAAGCCTCTCAACGAAGAGCTTCGCGCGCGCAGCGTTCGAACTCTCGATCTCGTCATGACCGCTCTCGCTGACGGTGGATCGATCCCCGAGCGATGGGTGGTGACCATTCCGAAGGTGACGATCATCGAGCAGGTCGACTACACTGTCGCGGTGCTCCGGAATCTCGAGAGGAAGCTCGGGATCGCCGACGGTACGCTGCAATTCGAGGTGATGGTCGAGACACCGCAGATCATTCTCGACCGGAAGGGCACGTCGCTCCTTCCGCGCGTGCTCGACGCCAGCGACGGGCGGCTTCGCGGTGCGCACTTTGGAACGTACGACTACACCGCCGGCATCAACATCACCGCCGCGCACCAGAGAATGCAGCACCTCGCGTGTGATTTTGCGAAGCATTTCATGCAGGTTGCGTTCGCCGGCACCGATGTCTGGCTCTCCGACGGATCGACCACGGTCATGCCGGTAGCCATTCACCGCGCAGCGAAAGGGGAAAGCTTGAGCTCCGCGCAGTCGCGTGAGAACGAGGCGAGCGTGCACTCAGCGTGGAAGCTTCACTTCGACGACATCAGGCACTCGCTCGCCGGCGGATTCTACCAGGGATGGGATCTCCATCCGGCGCAGCTCGTCACACGATATACAGCCCTCTACAGCTTCTTCCTCGACGGCATCGACGCCGCCGGCGTGCGATTGAGCAACTTCGTGGGCAAGGCCGCGCAGGCAACGCTCGTCGGCGACGTGTTCGACGACGCGGCCACTGGACAGGGGCTGCTCAACTTCTTCCTGCGTGGCATCAACTCCGGCGCGATCACCGAAGAGGAAGCGCTGCGGATGACCGGCCTCACCGCCGACGAGTTCCGCGGTCGCAGCTTCGTCAAGATCATGAAGGGCAGGAAGTGAGCTCGACGCTCGAGATTCTCGATCTGGTCGCGCGCTGGATTCACGTGATCGCGGGAATCATGTGGGTCGGCAACTCGCTTCTTTTCAACTGGCTCGATCGCAGCCTGGTGCCTGCAACCATGAGCGGTCAGACAAAAAAGCCGATCGGGTCGATCTGGCTCCTGCACAGCGGCGGTTTCTATTACGTCGAAAAAACACTTCTCGACGGAGAGAAGCTCCCTGCACCGCTGCACTGGTTCAAGTGGCAGGCATACACGACATGGATCAGCGGAGCACTGCTGCTCGTCGTCGTGTACTACGCAAGCGGGCGGTCGACGCTCGAGGATCCCGGTATCGCCAACCTCTCGCACGGCCGGGCGGTGGCAATCGGGATCACCGCGATCGTTCTCGGCGGAATGATCTATGACATAATGCAGCGTGCAGCGGAAAGCGCGCCGGTCCTTGCGACGGCAATCTGGATCATCGCGCTCACGACCATCTCCATCTCGCTCACTCAGCTGCTGAGCGGCCGCGCAGCTTTCCTTCATGTTGGCGCGATGCTTGGAACGATCATGGCCGGCAACGTTGCCCACACGATCGTTCCATCGCAGCACGCGCTCGTGAAATCGGTGCAGGAAGGAGGTCGCGGCGATCCTGCGCTCTCGGACAAGGCAAAGCGCGTATCGATCCACAACAATTATTTCACCTTCCCGGTGATCGCCCTGATGGTGAGCAATCACTTTTCGGGGATTTACGCGAACAGGTACAGCTGGCTGCTCCTCCTGATCATCGTGGCGGGCGGAGTTGCAGTGCGACACGTCCTGAACATTCGATGGACGTTCGCATCATGGAAGCCGGCGCTCGCCGGCTCGATTGCGGCCACGCTGATTGCAATGTGGGCGACCATGAACGTCGGCAGCGCTCCCGTTTCTGCCGCGAGCGCTGCTGTCACAGGCCCGGTGAGCTTCGAGGATGCGCGTCACATCGTCGACGGACGCTGTGCAGTCTGTCATTCTGCTCGTCCAACGGATCTGAGCTTCGGCGCCGCTCCCGGAGGCGTCGCGTTCGACACGAGAATGCAGATAGAGTCCAAAGCCGATCGCATCCGGGAGCGTGCATTCGTCACGCGCACGATGCCGCCCGCCAACAAGACGGGCATCACAGACAGCGAGCGCGCCATCCTCGGCGCTTGGGCAGCGTCTCTCAAATGACCGAGTCGCGGCGACTGCTTCAGCATTTTCTGGCCGCACTCGCGTACCGCACGCAGAAAGCTCTCCGCGGTGCGCCCGTTGACTTCGCCGACTTCGAAGCCGGATCCAAGGTTCGGACGCCTCATGAGCTGCTCTGGCACATGACCGGTCTCATGGGATACGCCCGCACGATGTTCCGCGGCGGTGACTTCAGCCCGCCAAGGCTCGACAAGTTCTCCGATGAAGTCGAACGATTTCATCGCGAGCTGACGCTCCTTCTTCACGACTTCGGCGACCCATCGCTCACGGCGCGAATCAACGACGATCAGTTTCTCCAGGGGCCGCTCTCCGATGCGATGACTCACGCCGGCCAGCTGGCAATGCTGAGACGCCTGCACGGTGTTCCCGTCGCCTCCGAGAATTTCATTTTCGCGAAGATCACGAGCGAAAACGTGAGCCCCGAACAGCCCGGGCCGGCGGCGCCCGACCTCGACTGGACCCCTGACCGCGGGCACGTCCCTCCAGGTCCATCCCGCAACAAGATGTCGTGACACCCAGGTCACCGCATTGCCGTGTGCGTTCGCCGCCCGTCGAACGGCACTCGTCGAAGTTGCGGGTGCGAGTGCTTGATTCTTGCTCTCGACGCAGCCGATGCCGGTCAGAAAGTCATCACTGATCTTGAGCGCTCTCCTTTCAGCGTGTGCGTCGTCGGCGCGGCTGCCGGTCGAGGCGGGGATGGGGACGTCCCCCACCCTGCCGGCACCCGAGAAGTCGCTCATTCCGCTCGTGAATGTCGTCGACGCCAGGGGATGGCGCGAAGATCAGAAACCGAAGCCGGCCGCGGGCCTCCAGGTCAACGCGTTCGCCGCGGGCCTCGATCATCCGCGCTGGCTTTACATACTCCCGAATGGCGACGTGCTCGTCGCCGAAACCAACGCGCCTGACCGCCCGGAAGACGGCAAGGGAATAAAGGGGTTTTTCTTCAAGCTCTTTCAGAAGAAAGCCGGAGGCGCCGTTCCCAGTGCAAACAGGATCACGCTGCTGCGCGACATCGACGGCGATGGCGTCGCCGAGATGCGATTGGTTTTTCTCTCGGGACTTTACTCGCCGTTCGGAATGGCACTCGTCGGAAACAGCTTCTACGTCGCCAACAGCGATGCCATTGTGCGTTTCCCCTATTCATCGGGCGCCATGCAGATATCGGCACCCGGCACGCGACTGAGTCCACTGCCCGGAGGAAAGCTCAATCACCACTGGACAAAGAGTCTCATCGCGAGCCTTGACGGCACGCGCCTCTACGCAGGAATCGGATCTAACAGCAACGTGGCCGAGAACGGGATGGACAAGGAGGTCGAGCGCGCGGCGATTCTGGAGATTGAAGTGGCAACCGGCCGCCGCCGGGTATTCGCGTCAGGACTGCGCAATCCAGTCGGCATGACGTGGGAGCCTTTCACTGGCGCATTGTGGACGGCAGTGAACGAGCGCGATGAAATCGGAAGCGACCTCGTTCCCGATTACATGACGTCAGTGCGCGACGGTGGATTCTACGGATGGCCTTACAGCTACTTCGGCCAGCACGTGGATGATCGTGTGAAACCTCCGCGGCCCGATCTCGTGGCCAGGGCAATAGTTCCCGATTATGCTCTGGGTCCCCACACCGCGTCGCTCGGGCTCGAGTATGCAGCGGAGACTGCGCTCGGAGCTCCGTTCAGGAACGGGATGTTCGTGGGTCAGCATGGATCGTGGAACCGGTCGCCGAGGAGTGGCTACAAAGTCATCTTCGTGCCATTCGCAAATGGAAAACCGGCGGGCGATGCAATCGACGTTCTCTCCGGCTTCGTTCTGCCGAACGGTGACGCGATGGGAAGACCAGTCGGAGTGGTGATCGACAAGCGTGGCGCGCTGCTCGTCGCTGACGATGTCGGCAACCGGATCTGGCGGGTTACCGCGTCGCGCTAGCTGCCGCGGTAGGTCGAGTATCCGAACGGGCTGAGGAGGAGCGGGACATGGTAGTGCTCCGGCTCGTCTCCGACGCGAAAGCTGATCACGATGCGATCGTAAAAAGCCTCGCGGCCCGTCCTCGTGAAATACTCGGCGACTGAGAAAATCAGATCGTGAGCCCCGGGCTCGAGCTTTCGGCCCGCACTCAAAAGCGCGCTCACCCGCCCATCGCGGTCGGTTGTCCCTGAGCCTATCACCTCGCCGTCACGCTCGAGCGCCACACTGACGCCTGAAGCAGGCCTGCCGAGCGAGGTGTCCAGCACATGCGTGCTGATTGTGCTCATGTTTCATCTCCGAAAAGTTTTTCGAGGCGCAGGTGCATGATCTTCCTCTGCTCCTCGGCGGCATTGCGAATTTCTGCTTCAGGATCGTTGTCGATTCGATGCAGCATGATGTCCCGCAGCTCCTCAGCGGATTTGCCGGTGGCGCACACGATATAGATGTGTCCGAACCTCTCCTCATAGGCACTATTCAGGACAGCAATCTCCTGCTGCACCGAGCTCGACGCTGACTGCATCCCTGCCTGCTCGAGAGATGCGGCTCCAGCGGCTGAGCGGTCACCGATTCGCGGATGGTGCGCAAATGCTTCAAGCCAGTCCTGTTCGCCACACGCATTCCATGCGTCGTTGGCAGCCGCATGAAGCATGTCGTGCGATGCGAATGGTCTGCGAGCCATCATTGACTCGACCCACCGCGACGATCCGCAGCACGACCGCAGGATGTGTTCGGCGTCTGAATTCGGGAGAACGTTCAGGTTCTCGAGCTTCACGCTTGTCCGGCTCGGCCGAAGAGTCTCAGCCGTGCGACACCGCCGTCGGGGTAGATGTTGAGCCTGACGTGCGTTGCAGCACCGGGCTCGGCGACGTCGAAGTGATGCCAGGTGTGCGGCTGAACCGGAGTTTCCGCCACGATTTTCCGCCACTCTGCCTTGCCTGCATCGAATTTTCCGCTGATGTCGCCGATGTCGCATGCTTCGAGCATTACGCTGCCCGGAGCGTTGCCCTTGAAATGATCTGTGTCGAGCTCGATGCGCTCGACACGTCCCCGGCGTGCCAGACGCACGATCGTCCAGTCATTCCCGGGACCTCGGCGGCGCTTCGTTTCCCAGCCGTCTCCCATGTGAGTGGATCGTCCCGGGAGGATGAGGTTCTGCCGGTGCCCGTAATGCATGTCACTGCATTCGACGACGAAGCCACCGTTGGTCATCGCTGCCAGATCAGTCTCTCGGATGTCGGTGAAGACTTCCGGCGGGGGAATCACGTCTCCGTGTACGCGGAGTCGCGCAACTCCGCCGTCGGGAAAGATGTTGAGCCGAAGATGCGTGACTCTTCGCTCGCTGTCGACTTCGATCTGGTTCGTCGTATTCCCTTTCAACTGCGTCTCGATGAGCAGCGGTTCCCATTGTGCTTCAGTCCCGCTCAGCCACTCCGCCGACGGGGTGCCGTCGACGCTCGTCATGTCGATGCTCGCCCGCTCGGGATAGTTGCCGGTGAAGTACGATGTATCGATCACCACTCCGCGCACGATTCCTGGCGCGCCGAGCCTGATGATCGCCCAGTCGTGACCGGGTGTGCGGCGACGGCGTGTTTCCCAGCCGTCCATCCACTTGCCGCGCTTGGTATACTCGCCTTCGCGCCATTCGGGCGCGGTTGGCTTGAGAAGCGATTCCTTCGGGGCGAAGAACTCGTCGTTTGCGGCCAGGACAGCTCCGCCGAGTCTCTCCGAAGCTAGATCGATCAGGTCGGTGAATGATGCCAAGCTTTCTCCGATTGTGATTCTGAGTCAGGCCGCCAAATAGTGCAGCGCGATTCTCACCGCTGGAAGACCAGCTTTCCTCCGACGATCGTTCTCTCGACAACCCCGAACAGCCTGCGACCGGCATAGGGTGTCACGGGATGACGATGCTGCAGCTTTTCAGCTGACACAATGAAACTTTCATCCGGATTCCAGATCGTAAGGTCAGCGTCACGCCCTTCGACGATCGCTCCCTTCCTTCCGGAAAGGCCTGCGAGCTTCGCTGTCGCCGTGCACATCCACTCCGCAATTCGCTCGGCGTCTATCCCTCGAGCGCGCGCGCCGGTCCACACAGCAGGCAGCGCAACCTGTAGCGACGCGATCCCTCCCCATGCTCCGAAGAAATCTCCGGCGGATTCCTTCATCGAGGGCGGACAGGGCGAATGGTCGGAGGCCACAAGGTCGATGTCGCCGCGAATCAGGGCGTCCCACAATGCATCGCGCTCGGATGCCGATCGAATTGGCGGCGCGCATTTGTACTCCGTGGCGCCAGCCGGAATGTCTTCAGCATCGAAAGTGAGATAGTGCGGACATGTCTCGACCGTGAGCCGCAATCCTTTCGCCTTCGCCTTCCTCACGATCTCGAGCGATGACGCCGAGGACAGGTGCACGATGTGAACGCGAGTCGGACACCATTCCATCAGTCGCACGAGCATCTCGATCGCGGAATGCTCTGCTGCAGCAGGCCGGCTCGCGAGGTAATCCTCGTATCGCGGCGAGGCTCTTCCCTCGAGCAGGCATGAC
>DASWQD010000271.1:0-2386 GCA_036398255.1 Gemmatimonadaceae bacterium
AGTAGCAAACAAGCCGCTCAATCGGCTGGCGACAGATAGTACTCTATTGTATCCTTTGGCACCGGCCGCCATATGGATATTCGATTTGAATGAGCTGCTCGAAAAGCTGAAGGCTGCTCTTAGCGATCGTTACGATGTCGAGCGCGAGCTGGGACAGGGCGGCATGGCCACTGTCTTTCTCGCTCGCGACCTCAGGCACGAGCGCAAAGTGGCCATCAAGGTCCTGCATGAGGATCTCGGAGCCGCGGTAGGCGCGGAGCGCTTTCGTCGCGAGATTTCGATCGCGACGAGCCTCACGCATCCTCACATTCTGACGCTGTACGACTCCGGCGAAGCGGCCGGGTCGCTGTACTACGTCATGCCGTTCATCGAGGGCGAGTCACTCAGGCATCGCATCGATCGTGAGAAGCAGCTTCCGATCGATCAGGCTCTCAAGATCACCGGTGAAGTCGCCAGCGCGCTCGGCTACGCGCACCGCAAGGGAATCGTTCACCGCGACATCAAGCCGGAGAACATCCTCCTCGAGGATGGCCACGCGATCGTCGCTGATTTTGGAATCGCGCGAGCCGTAATGGCGGATGGAGGCGGTGCGCTGACGAAGACAGGAATGTCTCTCGGCACTCCCACGTACATGAGTCCGGAGCAGGCGTTCGCGGAGAAGGACATCGACGGTCGCAGCGACATGTACAGCCTCGCGTGCGTGCTGTACGAGATGCTCACTGGACAACCGCCGTTCACCGGTCCGAACGCGCAGGCTATCATGGCGCGTCATTCGATGTCGGAAGTTCCGTCGATGCAGATCGTTCGCGCGACGATTCCGGATGAAGTCGAGGATGTGGTGCAGAAGGCGCTCGCAAAAGCGCCGGCGGATCGCTTCGCGACGGTGGACGAGTTCGCGCAGGAGCTTCAGGAGTGTGTGATCGACTATCACACGACGACGCGGCGCGCGCTCACGGGAACGCGCACGATGCGCGGCACGACTACGCGCCGCGTTCCGGCGCTTCCTGCGCCGGTGCCGCTGTGGAAGAAGCCGGCGGTTCTTGCCGGGGCAGCCGCAGCAGTCATTGCCCTCGGGTTCGGCGGATGGTGGATGTGGGGAAGAACATCGAGCGCGTCCGCGGCATCTGCCGGCGGCCTCGATGCGTCGAAGGTTGCGGTGATGTACTTCCAGGATGTAAGTCCGACGCGCGAGCTCGGCTATTTCGCTGACGGTCTCACGGAAAACCTCATCTCGCGGCTGACGGAGGTAAAAGCGCTCGACGTGGTTTCGCAGGGCGGTGTGGCTCCTTATCGCGGGACCACGGTTTCAGTGGACAGCATCGCGCGCGCACTCGGCGCCGGCACGATCGTGCGCGGCACCGTCGAGCCTGCCGGTGAGAATTTCCGGATCAAGGTTTTGCTGATCAACGGAAACAATGGCGATCCCATCGACGACATCGCGTTTGAGCAGAGTGCCGCGAACATCGTAGGTGCGCAGGACAGCGTAGCGGCGAAAGTCGCGGACATGCTGCGTGAGCGCATCGGACCACAGGTCGCCGTGAGACAAGCTCGAGCGGGGACTGCGAACTCCGAAGCGTGGACATTATTCCAGCGCGCTCAGCGAGTCCGGAAAGACGCAGACGCATTTCTCGCGAAAGCGGACGCAACCGGCGCAGCAAAAGGTTTCCAGACTGCCGATTCGCTTCTCGAAGCCGCGGCGGGTCTGGATCGCGCCTGGTCAGAGCCGATTGTCGCCAGAAGCGCAGTCGCGCTGGCGCGAGCGAAGGCAGCAGAGAGCCCGACCGATGCGAAGCCCTGGATCGAACGCGGTCTTGCGCAGGCCGAGCAGGTGCTGGGGAGGCAGCCGCGTGATCCCGGAGCGCTGGAAATGCGGGGCACCCTGAGATACTGGAAATGGGCGTATTCTCTGGCGGCGGATCAGCGTGAGCGCACCGCACTGCTGACGGGTGCGCAGCAGGATCTTACGTCTTCCGTCGCAATCGATCCGACTCGCGCGAGCGCGTGGAATACTCTCAGCACCGTTTACAGCCAGATGGACGACGTCATCAAGGCGAAGACCGCGGCACAGAGGGCGTACGAAGAGGACGCCTACCTCTCGGGGACTGACGAAGTTCTCTGGAAGCTGTATGCGACGTCGTACGATCTAGAGCAATTCACGGATGCCGTGAAATATTGTGAAGATGGCGGAAAACGGTTTCCTGAAAATCCGCGATTCGTTCGCTGCAGGCTGTGGCTTTTGACCGTGAAATCGGTTACGCCTGATGTCAATCGGGCGTGGCAGGATTACGCGCGGCTGCAACAGCTCACTTCTCCCAACAGCTGGAAAATGCGTCAGCTCGAAGCGCGTATGCTTATCTCAGCCGGGATCACCCGCTCGGGGATGGTC
>DASWQD010000272.1:0-9556 GCA_036398255.1 Gemmatimonadaceae bacterium
CAGATCTGTTAATCTGGGAACTGTGATCTGTGAACTCTCGTCTAGTTCTTGAGCTGTGTTATTACCACGCGTATCCGATGGAAAGCCGCCCGATCGGTACTCCCTCGGTTCCAAGATTGTCATTCAGAAGCCTTTTTGCCCCGATGCCAGCCGCGGCTGCGAACCGCTGATCCCGGCCGAGGATCCAGACGTAATCTGCGCGCACGCCGATTGTCGCGGAGGATCCATCCTCATCGCATCCCTCGCATTCGAACTCTTCATCGAGATTGATGAAGCCGACACTTCCTCCGATTGAAAACCCGCGAAGCGCGCGGCCGGAGGGATAGTAGCGGACGATGCCGTCGACCGACTGATAGTCGGTATTGTCGATATCGTACGCGGAAGCAGCTGCGGCGAGCGATACTGTCGAGCTCAACGCACGCTCGTACTCCCCGTTGTACCACTCGAAGAGAATTCCAATCGGATTCGCTGAAATGAGATTGACTCTCGGAATTCCCGATCGCGTCTCTTCGACTCGCTGAGCCGATGCAGTCGTAGCTGTTGCAGCGATCGCTGCTCCGATGAGGGCCAGACGAAAGACTTTCATAAATGTTGGTTGGTTGTTTAGGTGAACCTGCAATCCAGGAAGCTGAGACCCGGCAGTCTCCAGAAAGTTCTTCAGAACCCGATCGGGCCGAATCTGAAGATCTTCCACGGATCCGCGCGAAGCGGCTCGGGCTCCGTCCCTTCCACGAAATACTCGGTGTATCTCCGGTCAGCCGGGGTGAGCGGCGTTGCCAGCTGGCCGGTGAGACGGTCGAGCTCGCCGCTGATTACGCCGAGCGGCGGAGTCCAGCGCGCCGACGACCGTTCCAGGGAGCGGCCCGCGCTCGATGCATAATAACGTGCCATCATCTTTCCCCAAACAGGAGCCGCAAGCGAGCCGCCCGCTGCGCCCGGGGTGATTGTCTTCGGCGTGTCGAATCCCAGCCATACTCCGGCCACTATGTCCGGTGTAAGACCGATGAACCAGACGTCGGAGTTGTCGTTCGTCGTTCCGGTCTTCCCCGCGACTGGCACGGTTGCCGGGAGATAGCGCCGGATGGACGACGCTGTTCCTCGCTCGACTACATCGCGCATCATGTCGCGCACGACGAACGCGGCGCGCTGATCTATCGCTGGGGGCAGCGCCCGGATGGGTGCGCTGTAGACGGCCTTCCCCGTTCGGTCATCGATGCGATGAATGAACCTTGGCTCGACCGCGGTGCCGAGGTTCGCGAAAGTCGTGTATGACGCGATCATGTCCAGCGGCTGAACGACTGACGCGCCGATTGCACTCGACGGATACGGCGCGATCGCTCCCTGGATTCCCATCCGCTTCGCGAGCGCGATCACTGAATCCATCCCGATGTCCATCGCGAGCTGAACTGCGACGACGTTTCGCGATCGGGCGAGTGCCTCGCGAAGAGTGATCGCTCCGAGGAACTCGCGGTCCGAGTTGTCGGGACGGTACATCGTTCCGTTCGGCATCCGGATCGCAATCGCGGTGTCGCCGACAATCGCGTTCGGTGGAATGCTGTCGGCAATCGCGGCGGCGTAGACAATCGGCTTGAACGACGATCCCGGCTGGCGTTTTCCGTCGATTGCGCGATCGAACTGCGATGCCTTGTAGTCGCGGCCGCCGACAAGCGCGCGCACGTCACCATTTGTAGGATCGATGGCGACGACCAGTCCCTGCAGGTACTCGGAGTCCTTGCCGCCGCCAGCGACCGTAGGATGGCGATACCCGGCTCGAGCTTCGACATCGGCGACGCCCTCGGTCAGGGCGCTGACTGCCGACTCCTGCATTACCGGATCGAGCGCAGTATAAATGCGGTAGCCGCCCTCATTGACGGGAATGCCGGCGCGCTGCGCCTGAATTCGCACTACGTCCAGGTACCAGGGTGCGTCGACGGTTCCGTAATTCGGCGCGGTGACGAGTGACTGCGCCTGTGCGGCGCGTGATTGAGCGGAAGTGATGAAACCCTGCTGCGCCATCAGCGCGAGCACCGTATTGCGACGCTGGCGAACGCGATCGGGATGCTTCACCGGCTCGTATATCTCGGGCCCTTTTGGCATCGCCGCGAGAGTCGCCGCTTCAGCAAGCGTCAGCTTCATGGCCGGTTTGCCGAAATAGTGTCGGGAAGCTGCCTCGATCCCGTACCATCCGTGCGCGAAGCCGATCTGGTTGAGATAAGCCTCGAGGATCTGCTCCTTCGAGTAATGCTTCTCCATCTCGATCGCCGCCGCCTGCTCCCGGATCTTCCGCCCCGGGCTCGTGTCGCGGCGGTCAATGATGTCGGGGTGCATGTTGCCGACGAGCTGCTGCGTGATGGTGCTCGCCCCGCGACGGTCGCCGAGGATGTTGTCCTTGATTGCTCCGGCGATTCCGACCAGGTCCACGCCGTTGTGCTGGTAGAAGCGCTGATCCTCCACCGCGATGAACGCCTGCGGCACGTATCGCGGCAGCGTCCTGATGGAGATGCTTGTCCGGATCTGGGAGCCGATCTCGCCGATGAGCGAGCCGTCGCGGGCGAATATCTGCGAGCTCTGGGGCTGCGGAACTATCTGCCACGGCTCGCGTGTGCGCCGGGATTGCGCGGACAGCGTCGCGGGAAGCAGGAGGAGCGCGCACGCCGCGAGCGCCATCGCCCGTTGCCCGCGCACTTGGCGCATGGCAACTTCAGTGTAATGCATCAATCCGTGCACCTGGCAATCGTACAGTTCAAGCCGCGAAAGGGCGACTACAAGAGCAATCTCGCCAAGCTTGGCGGGATCTTCGCGCAGCTGGATGCTTTGACACCGAGACCCGAGGTCGCGTTCCTTCCCGAGACCGCGGTGAGCGGATACTTCCTCGAGGGAGGCGTCCGGGATCAGGCTGTCACTGCGGGAACGCTCGTTCGCGATCTCGATGCGCAGTATCGCGCCGCCGTTCCTTCTCTCGAGCCGATGGACATCGGTCTCGGATTCTATGAGATCTGGAACAACTCCATCTATAATAGTGCGCTCTATGTGACGCTGGGAGGAGAATCTCCGATCGTGCGCCACGTTCACCGCAAGGTTTTTCTTCCCACATACGGACTGTTCGACGAGGAGCGCTTCGTCGATCGCGGATTCGAGATTCGCGCTTTCGATACCAGCTGGGGACGCGCGGCCATGCTCGTTTGCGAAGATGCGTGGCACAGTCTTTCAGGGACCATCTGCGCGCTCGATGGGGCGCAGGTGATCTTCATTCCCTCCGCATCACCCGCGCGCGGGCTCAGCCCTCGTCAGGATGACATGGCGGGACCGTCAAATCTCGAGCGCTGGGAGCGACTCGCGCGCGACATCGCGTCGGAGCACGGAGTGTTTACGGGCCTTGTCCATCTCGTCGGATCCGAAGGAGGAAAGACCTTTTCCGGCGGATCGGTGGTTGCAGGTCCGCGCGGCGACGTAAAGCTCCGCGCTCCGCTCTGGGAAGAGGCGATCGCAACCGTCACGCTCGACACGTCGGAGCTTACCCGCGCACGCGTGGAGCTTCCGCTGCTCACGGATCTTCAGACGATGCTTCCGCATCTCGTGACGACGATCGGAAAGATCCAGGTGAACGAGCCAGTTCCGCTCAACTTCGATCCGGCATCCGCAAACGGAGCCTCGCCGGTGGGGATTGTCTCCGGTCAGCCGTCGCGACGGGCAAAGCGAACGGATGGCGACAACGCGGCGAAGACAGCGGAACGCACCAGGCCGGCTGGAATTACGGTGGTCAACGCACCGCAGTCGGTGATGGGCCCGCCGCCTCTCGACATCGACCCCGCGCTCACGGCTGACTGGCTCGTCTCGTTCCTGCGCGAAGAGCTCAGGATTCGCGGATTCACCCGCGGCATCGTGGGAATCTCCGGCGGTGTCGATTCAGCGGTTACCGCCTATCTCGCCGCGCGAGCACTCGGGCCGTCGAACGTCGTCGGCATCAGGATGCCCTATCGCACGTCGAGCCGCGATTCGCTCGATCATGCGCAGCTCGTGATCGACGCACTTGGAATCGAGGCACGCACGATCGACATCTCGCCAGCTGTCGACGGATATCTCGCGAACGAGCCCGACGCATCTCCGGGGCGCCGCGGAAACGTGATGGCGCGGACACGCATGATCGTTCTCTTCGACCAGTCCGAGCGCCAGAAAGCCCTGCCACTCGGCACAGGCAACAAGACGGAACGACTGCTTGGTTATTTCACCTGGCACGCCGATGATTCACCGCCGATCAATCCGCTTGGCGATCTGTTCAAGAGCCAGGTATGGACTCTCGCGCGGCACCTCGGCGTGCCTGAAGAGATTGTCGGAAAGCCCGCGTCGGCAGACCTGATAGAAGGCCAGACCGACGAGGGAGATTTCGGAATCAGCTACGAGCGGGCCGACCAGATTCTCAACTGGCTGGTCAACGGATATTCCTCGACCGATGTCGAAGCTCACGGCTTCACGAGTGCGGAGGTGGAGCTCGTGCACAAGCGCCTGTCGGGAACTCACTGGAAGCGAAAGCTCCCGACGGTGGCGATGCTCAGCTCATCGGCGATCGGCGAGACCTACCTTCGGCCTGTCGATTATTAGCGCTACTGGGTGATGCAGGATCCGCCCGACGAAACAACCGCTGGCGCCAGCCGCATCTCGCAGGTGGATGCCATTGAGTATTTCGCGTTGAAGGCCTGCTCCGCCTTTGCCACCTGTGCGAGCTTGGCGTAAAGCGCTGCCGAATCAGTACTGGCCGAACACCACGGGATGTAATAGCGCGGACCGCCGCAGCCACGCGAGCCCACGGGCGCCGTTCGACACGCGCTCGATACCACGCACCCGTCGATTTTCGCAATCGCCTTGGCCTCGACCTCGAGTGCTTCGATCGCGTTCCATTCCGTCTGCTGCTCGGGCGTAAACCCGTTGTCGGATCGCGCGGGCGGCGCGGCCTGCGCGGGCGGCTGCACACCTGCCGGAGTGTCCGGGGGATTCTCGGCCACGTTTCCGTTTTGCGTGCACGCAATGAGTCCAATCGAACAGATGAGACTTGCGGTTAACCTCGGCATTGTGTCCTCCAGGGGAAGCCTCGACTGCACGCCAATTTCGCGCCTGCGGCTGTAGCCCGGTTTGCGTGGTTACAACTATTATTAGCGGATGGCTACAACCACCCGCCCAGACAGAAAATCCGCTTCCGCTCCGAGCTCGGCAATCCAGCCTGAGGCCCTCGTCGCGGCCTATCGCACCATGCTGCTGTCACGCCGCATCGACGACAAGGAAGTACAGCTCAAGCGACAGAACAAGATCTTCTTCCAGATTTCCGGCGCGGGACACGAAGCGGTTCTGACGGCTGCCGGGATGGTGCTCAAGCCGGCCTACGACTGGTTCTACACCTACTATCGCGACCGGGCTCTCTGTCTGCAGCTGGGTGTCACTCCCGCCGAGATGCTGTATGAAGCGGTGGGCGCGGCAATCGATCCGGCGTCGGGCGGGCGGCAGATGCCGAGCCACTGGGGCCACAAGGATTACAACATCGTCTCCGCATCGTCGCCGACAGGAACGCAGTTTCTCCAGGCGGTTGGAAGCGCCGAGGCGACGCTTCGCGCAAAGCTGCTCGGAATTACCGAAGGGTTTCATGATGACGAAGTCGTACTCGTCTCGACTGGCGACGGGACGACGAGCGAAGGTGAGTTCTGGGAGTCCCTGAATACTGCTTCCAACCTGAAGCTGCCCGTCGTGTATCTCGTCGAGGACAACGGGTACGCCATCTCGGTTCCCGTGGAAGTGAATACAGCGGGCGGGTCGATCTCGAAGCTCGTTCGATCATTCCCGAATTTTTACATCGAGGAAGTCGACGGCTGCAATCTCCTCGCTAGCTACGACACGATGACTCGCGCCGTCGAGTACGCGCGTGCCCGCAAGGGTCCGGCGCTCGTTCACGCCAGGGTGATTCGCCCGTATTCGCACTCGCTGTCGGATGACGAGACGATGTATCGTCCTCCGTCGGAGCGCGAAGCTGACGCGGCCCGCGATCCGGTCACGGTTTTTCCGCAGTGGCTCGTTTCCGAAGGTCACGCCACCGAGACCGAGCTCAAAGCGATTCAGGAGGAGATCGATGCCCTCGTCCTCGCGGCGACAGACGACGCGCTCGCTCAGCCCCAGCCCGGCGAAGACACTGTGTATTTCGGCGTCTACTCGCCCGATGTGGATCCGACGAGCGAGCAGTTCGACACGGAAGACGATCCGAAGTTCACGGGCGAGCCCACCACGATGGTCGATCTGCTCAACGCATGCATGAAGGACGAGATGCGTCGCGACCAGAAAATCGTGATGTTCGGCGAGGACGTCGCCGACGTGTCGCGCGAAGAGCACATGGACAAGGTGAAGGGGAAAGGCGGCGTTTTCAAAGTCACGTGGGGCTTGCAGAAGGAATTCGGCAGCGCCCGCGTCTACAATTCGCCACTTGCCGAAGCCAACATTGTCGGCCGGGCGATTGGACTCGCATTGCGCGGATTCAAGCCGGTGGTCGAGGTGCAGTTTTTCGATTACATCTGGCCGGCGTACATGCAGCTTCGCGACGAGCTGGCGACGATGCGCTGGAGATCGAACAACAATTTCGCCGCGCCGGTAGTCGTAAGGACCACATATGGCGGATACATCCGCGGAGCGATCTATCACTCGCAGACGGGCGCGTCGCTCTTTACGCACTGCCCGGGACTCCGCGTTGTCTGTCCGGCGACCGCGCTCGACGCGAATGGACTCCTTCGCACGGCGATACGGTGCGAAGATCCGGTGATCTTCCTCGAGCACAAGCATCTCTACCGGCAGACCTACAACAAGAGCGCCAACCCCGGACCGAACTTCATGATTCCGTTCGGCAAGGCGAAGACTGTTCGCGAAGGCACCGATGTAACCCTGGTGACATACGGCGCAACGCTCCAGCGAGCGCTGACAGCCGCCAACGCGGTCGCTGAAGAAGGGATCTCAGTCGAAGTGATCGACCTGAGAACCCTGAGCCCGTGGGATCGTGAAGCGGTATATGACTCAGTGAAGAAAACATCACGCGTGATCGTGGCCTACGAGGATTCGCTCTCGTGGGGATACGGGGCAGAGATCGCGGCGGCCATCGCAGACGACTGCTTCGCCTGGCTCGACGCGCCGGTGCAGCGGATTGCATCAACCGACACGTTCGTCGGCTACGCGCCGCAGCTCGAGGACGCGATACTCCCGCAGGTTGACGACTTCAAGCGGGCGTACCGCGAAATCACGCAGTACTGATTTGTCCTAGTACCGCCGGCGACGCCGGCGGCGAGTCGCGCTGCCTCCCTGGCCCGCGTCGGAATATGGACTCGACCCCGATCTCGCAGCTTTCGCCGCGGATCGTGCGCGGTCGTCCGCCTTTTTCTTTCTGATCGTCGCGATTCGCTCGGCGAGAGGAACCTCCAGCCGACCCTGAGGCTTGGCCGAGTAGTCGAAGCCGTCGAGAATCACGCGAGGAAGCTTTCGCCCGATCGCGCGCTCGATTCCCTTCACTTCCGCTTCTTCCTGCGGCGAGAAAAACGTAAATGCTTCCCCCGTCGCCTCCGCTCTTCCCGTTCTTCCGACGCGGTGGATATAGTCATCCGGAGCGGGCGGCACATCGAAGTTCACCACATGCCCGAGTGCCTCGACATCGATGCCGCGTGCGGCGATGTCTGTCGCCACGAGCACGCGATACTTCCCGCTCTTGAAGCCAGCGAGCGCTTCCGTGCGCTGGTTTTGCGAGCGGTTGCCGTGGATTCTCTCGGACTTTATGCCGTGCTTGCCGAGATACTCCGCGAGGCGGTTTGCCCGGTGCTTTGTGCGGGTGAAGACGAGAGCTTCCTTCATGTCTCCGCGAGTGAGAAGCTCGAGAAACAGCGCCGACTTCAGCTCCTGCGGAACAGGATACAGCGCCTGCGTGATGCCGGTCGCGGGTACCGAGGTGCGCTCGAGGTTGATCGTCGCAGGATGCTTCAGCATCTCCGACGCGAGGATCGCGATCGGCTTCGGCATTGTCGCGCTGAAGAACAGAGTCTGCCGTTTTGTGGGAAGCGCCTTGAGGATCTTCCGGATGTCGGGCAGGAATCCCATGTCGAGCATGCGATCCGCCTCGTCGAGGACGAGAAACTCGATGTGGTCGAGCTTCGCGTACGGAGACTTCATGTGATCGAGAAGGCGTCCCGGCGTGGCGACGAGTATGTCCGTCCCGCTTCGAAACGCGTGCTCCTGCGGGCCCATGCCGACTCCGCCGATGATCGATGCGGCCGTCACCGGTGTATGGACCGCGATCGCGTCGAGCTGCTCCACGATCTGCAGAGCGAGCTCACGGGTGGGCGTTATGATGAGCGCGCGAGTCGTCCGTCGGGACCGCGCGATCAGCTTGTGAAGAATTGGAAGTGCGAAAGCGGCGGTCTTGCCGCTCCCGGTCGAGGCGCATGCGAGGAGATCCTTGCCCTGCATCGCCGGAGGGATGGCGTCGGACTGAATTGGCGTCGGACGCGAAAAGCCCAGCTCCTTGATTCCCTTGAGCAGGCTGGGGTCCAGCTCGAATTTTGAAAAGTTCACTTAGAAAGCTAGCCGATCCGGTGCCCGGCACACGAATCGGCCCGCCTTCCCATCAATGCGGCGTATCGAATTTGCCTGGCCTGGCCAGCATCGGTTTCAACGGCTGTGACTGTTCGGTGAGGAGCCGGGTAGTGAACCGCTGGCCCTCGGAGATTCGCTCTACCTCGATCGCGATGGATTCGACAGCCGCCTCGAGCCGCGCCATCCTCTCGTCACTCACGGCTGTGCCGGTCGCCTCGGCGATCCTCCGATCCTCGGTGCGCCTTCTCACGAACGCGTTCGCGATGGTCCTGATCGACAGAACTGTAACTGCGCCCGCCGACATAGCCAGCAGCACGACTCCAGGATCACTCATCGGCTACCTCGTGAGTGCGTAATAGATCACGTAGAGCCACGAAAAAATTCCGTGGATGATCGCCCACAATATGGAGTGGTTTGCGCTCCACGAGATGGCGATTGCGAGCGCGCTTCCAAACCCGATTCCTGCGCGAACTGGATAGTACCTGTCAGACATCGTCTAGCTCCCGTTGTTCGTGTGGCCGGTGGACTACGCTCCGGCCAGCCAGTTGAGACCGCGCACGACGAACATCGCCAGCGCCACACCAGCCGCGCCGAGCATTATGATTCCTGCGACGGCGGCGAGCACCGCTGCGCGGCTCGTTTTGCGCGTCGTCAGCGGGTCCGCCAGATGCCGGTCGAGCAGCGCGGCATTCCGGATGTTCGCCTTGAACCCGACGTCGAACAGATCGCCAAGCAGCGGTACAGTCCCTACGAGAGTATCGACGCCAAGGTTCAAGATCATTCTCGCGACAACGGCCGGCGGCACGCCCATCCGTGCCGATGCGAGGACGATGTATCCGGACATGACGGACGATACGAGATCGCCTGCACCCGGAACGAGACCGACGATCGAGTCGAGTCCGAGCCTTATCCCCGTCCCCGGAATCCGGATCGCTGAATCCATGGCGCGGGC
>DASWQD010000273.1:0-2600 GCA_036398255.1 Gemmatimonadaceae bacterium
CGAAAGGTATTTCGTGAGAGCGTCACCCTACCTCTCGATCGAGGCTGTCACCCCGGGTGCCGGTGATTCGACGACGGGAACGGAATTGCGGCTCTTCTCCGTCCAGCGTACGACCGAGTTGGGAAGTATTCCGAGGACGAGAATCAGTATCGCCGCGACGGCAATCACGGATCTCGTCCAACCCGAAGGTGAGCTGATCGGCGCGGCGTTATCCGGCCTCGGTCGCATGAACATGACCATGACGACATACAGGTAGTAGCCCGCCGACACGACGCTCGTCAGGACCAGTATCACCGCGAGCTTGGTCTGCGGGACAGGCGCCTGGAGTGCCGACTGGATTATCCAGTATTTGGCGAAGAATCCGATTCCGCCGAAGATCGGAAAGCCGAGGAGCGCCAGCATGAACACCGCCATCGCGGCGGCCATCCACGGACGCACACTCCACAAGCCGGCGTAGTCCTCGATGTTGAGCTTTGTCCCGCCCTGCCGCTCGACTGCGACGATCACCGCGAACGCGCCGAACGTGGCGAGCGTGTACGCCAGCAGATAGAACATGAATGCCGAGCTCGCAGCGGGAGTCGCAATCGCAATCGCAACCGTGATGTAGCCCGCGTGCGCGATGCTCGAGTACGCGAGCATTCGCTTGATGTTCTTCTGCGCCAGTGCGACGAGATTGCCGACGATCATCGTCGCGACCGCGAGCCACCACACCGGCCCGTGCCAGCTCGAGGTGACACCCGAGAACGCTTCGAGCCACACGCGCAGGAAGCCGGCGAAAGCCGCAGCCTTGACCGCTGCGGCCATGTAGGCGGTGATCGGCGTCGGTGCGCCTTCGTAGACGTCGGGCGCCCACATGTGGAACGGAGCGAGGGCCACCTTGAACCCGAAGCCGATGAGAAGCAGTGCGATCCCGACCACGAGCAGCGCATTCGAGCTCAATCCAACCTGCGCGACTCGCTCGCCGATTTGAGTGAGGTTGGTCGTGCCGGTCGCGCCGTACACGAGCGCAATTCCGTACAAAAGAAAGCCGGTGGAGAATGCGCCAAGGAGGAAGTATTTGATCGCTCCCTCCGCGGACTTCTCGCTGCGACGGTTGAGTCCCGCGAGCACGTAGACGGCCACGGACATGATCTCGATGCCGAGGAATACGATCATCAGGTCGCGCGCGGCTGCGAGCGTCATCATGCCGGAGGTCGCGAACAAGAGGAGGACGTGTGACTCGGCCGCCGTCATTCCTTCGCGCGAGTTGTAATCCATCGAGAGCGCGATGGTGCCCATTGTTGCGAGCAGGAACACGATGTCCGCGGTCCATCGGAAATTGTCCACCGCGATTATGCCGGGCAGCGCGTTGTCACCGCGCGCCACGTAGAAAGCAATCGCGACGATTACCGTGACGCACAGAACGATGCTCGCCACGCCGACATTCCGCTGGTGAGCGTCGCTCTCCGGCTTCCATGCGGACCAGAGAAGGAGGATCATCGCCCCTGCCATGAGAATCAGGTCAGGGCCGAGTGCAGTCATCAGGTGACTGGGAATCGAGAGATCGAAGCTCATCGTGCTTCCTCTGCGAGGAGTCGCGGCTCCGAAGCAGAGACCATCGCGCTCGTCTGCACCCGGGTCACGAGGGCCTGCGAAGCGGTTTCCATTCGCCGGAGAACCGGCGCCGGGTAAACGCCAAGCCAGATGATGACGATTACGAGCGGCGCCATCAGCGATACCTCGCGCCAGTTCAGATCCGGGATGTGCTCATTCTCCTTCTTGTCGAGCGGATTGAACAGGATTCGCTGAATGGCCCAGAGGAGGTATGCGGCCGCGAAGATGACGCCTGTCGTGGCAATCGTCGTCAGCACCGGGTACGCATCGAACGATCCCACGAGCACCAGGAATTCGCCGATGAATCCGTTCGTGCCGGGAAGCCCGATGCTGCTCAGCGACACAAGCGTCAGGAGTGCCGCGAACATCGGCACCACTCGCGCAATGCCGCCGTAAGCGGCAATCGCCCTCGAGTGCTTGCGCTCGTAGATGATTCCGATGAGAAGGAACAATGCGCCGGTCGATATGCCATGGTTGATCATGATCATCATGGCGCCCTGCACGCTCTGGAGCGTGAGCGCGAAGATTCCCAGCATCACGAAGCCGAGGTGACTGACCGACGAATACGCCACCAGCTTCTTGAAGTCAGGCTGTACCATAGCCACGAGTGCGCCATATACGATTCCGATCACTGCCAGCACGACGATGATGAGGCGCACCGTCGGATTCATCGCCGCTCCCGGGAAGAGAGGCAGAGCGAATCGCAGGAATCCAAACGTGCCCATCTTCAGCATGATTCCCGCAAGCACCACTGAACCGGCCGTCGGCGCCTCGACGTGCGCGTCGGGCAGCCACGTGTGGAACGGGAACATCGGGACCTTCACGGCAAACGCCGCGAAGAATGCCCCGAAGAGCCACAGCGCCGTCCTCGGCTCGAAGCTCGCGTTGGCGAGCAGGTTGTCATAGCTGAAGTTGGGCGTGCCGGCCGAGCCGCCGTGGATCCCGAGATACAGGATGGCCACCAGCATCAGCAGCGAAGGCAGCATCGTGTAGATGAAGAACTTGAT
>DASWQD010000274.1:0-27307 GCA_036398255.1 Gemmatimonadaceae bacterium
GAGGGCGACGGTGTCACTTACGAATTCGTGCCATTGCCCCGGGTTGTGGATGTTGTTCGATCCCTGCATCCCGATGTCATACACCTGCACGGTTTCATCTTTCCGATCGCGATCTGGAGTATCGCGCGTGCGTTTCGCGGCGTTCCGTTGATGATTCAGGATCATGCCACTCGCCTGCCTCATGGCTTTCGACGGCTGTTGTGGGGGAAAGTCTGTCAATCCGTCGATGCAGTTGCGTTTACTTCCAGGGAGCAGAGTCTTCCTTTCTACGAAAGCGGCGTCTTCCGGTCCGACATGAAGCTGTTCGAGATTCTCGAGGGCTCGAGCTTCTTCACGCCAGGCGATCGCGATGCTGCGCGCAGGCGCAACGGCATCGGCGGCGACCCGTGCATTCTCTGGGTGGGGAGACTCGACTCGAACAAGGATCCGCTTACCGCGCTCGATGCGTTCGAGCGTGCGGCCCCATCGCTTCCCGATGCGCGGATGTGGTGCGCGTACCGGGAAGCGCCACTGTTGGGCGCAGTCCGCGAGCGCATTGCAGCTTCCCCTGTGTTGTCCGAGCGCGTGACGTTGATCGGAGAGCGCACCTACGATCAGATGGAAGATCTTTTCAGGGCGTCAGATTTCTTCGTACAGACGAGTCACTTCGAAGGTAGCGGATTCTCCGCACTCGAGGCGATGGCGTGCGGGACACCCGCACTTCTCACCGACATACCATCCTTTCGCAGAATTACGAACGATGGCAACGCGGGATCGTTGACTCCGGTGGATGATTCCGTCGCGCTTGCGCAGGCGATGGTACTGTGGGCAGCAAAGGATCGGCTTCGCATGAGACACGCGGCACGCGAATGGTTCGAGCGCGGCCTCAGCTTCGACTCAATCGGGCGCGATCTCCGCTCTGCCTACGAAACTTTGGCGAACACGGGACGCTCTTCGCGATGAACATCGCTCTTGTCGTGCCGGGAGGTGTGGACCGGAGCGGAACCGAGCGCGTCACCCCTGCGCTTCTCTGGATGATCGAGCGTCTGGCGCACCGGCACACGGTTCATGTCTTTGCACAGCATCAGGAGACGGAGCCTGGCGAATGGGTTCTGCGCGGAGCACCGGTGCACAGCATGGGAACCAGGGCAGGACGACGACGCCGGTTGATCGCTTCCTTTGCAAGGCATCATTCGGATCATCGGTTCGACGTGATCCATGCATTTGGCGGCGGACCTGGGGTGTACGCTGCGATCCTCGCCCAGTTGTACAGGAGGCCGCTTCTGTTGCAGCTCACCGGCGGAGAGATCGCTTCACTTCCGGAAATTGAATATGGAACGTGGCGCACGCGTCGCGGGCGAATGGCGATCACGTTCGCGGCACGCAGCGCGCGCGCAGTCACAGTTGCGAGCGAGTCGATGCGTCGGCTGGCCGAATCTCGCGGCATCGCTGCGGAGGTCGTCCCACTCGGCGTCGCGCTCGACGAATGGCCCGCTCGGGCGCCTGCAGCTCGAGACGCGGACACGGCCGCGAGACTGCTGCATGTCGCGGACATCAATCGCGTCAAGGACCATCGAACGATGCTGCGCGTCGCGCGCATGCTGATCGATGCAAACGTAGACTTTCACCTCGCCTTTGCTGGCGTCGACACGCTCGATGGTACGATTCAGAAGACGGCGAGTGAATTCGGCCTCGACGATGTTATTTCATGGCATGGCCGACTCCGTCGCGAATCGCTCAGAAGACTGGTGGAAGATTCCGCCCTGCTTGTGCTGACATCGCGTCACGAAGCGGGGCCCCTTGCCGTTCTCGAGGCAGCAGTGGCCGGCGTGCCGACCGTTGGTACGGCCGTGGGACATGTTGCGGAGTGGGCGCCTCAGGCTGCCGTCGCCGTTCCGTGCGGCGATGCGGAAGCGATGGCCTCCGCAATCACGTCGCTGCTGGCAAGCGAGCCTGCGCGGATTGCAATGGCTGGAGAAGCGCAGAGGCGGGCGATCGAGCACGATGCGGATTACACTGTCAGTCGCTTCGAGGAGCTCTACCAATCCATGCTCGCATGACGCATCCGGTTGTCGACTACACACCTCCAACTGATTCGCTCCTCAGAAATCCGCGGCTCGATCACGCCGTCGAAGTTCCGCTTCTTGGCGTCCCGCTTCGATTCGAGACCAACAGCGTGTATGTCCGCGACCTCGTCGAGGACACTTTCGGCGCATGGCGTGCACTTCCTCGAGGCTCTGTCTCTCCGGATCGCGCGCTTCGCGTAACTGTGCAGATCACTGGGGGAGACGAAGGCACATCTTCGGACCCCCTCCCTGCACTGCGATACATCTGCTACGATGACGCGCGGTACATCATTCACACTCCCGGAAGCGTCGCGATGATCGACCCGGATCGCGGCGAAGCATCCGCGTACGTCACCGCCGATCTCGCATCGCGCCGCACACTCTTTCGCCACTCCGTGCTCGAGGCGATTGGGTTGTCGCTGGTTGCCCACCACGACAGGCATCCCATTCATGCATCGGCGGTGGGACGCGGCGATCGCGTGGTGATGTTTGCCGGCGCGTCAGGATCCGGCAAAAGTACGCTCGCCTACATGGCGCACTCGGCAGGTCTCGACGTGCTGACCGAAGATGCATTGTGGGTGCAGCTCCACCCCGCGTTGCGATTCTGGGGGTGGGCACGCCACATCCATCTCAAGCCCGAAGCTGTGCGATTCTTTCCCGAGCTCGCCGGCCGATCGGTGCGCGACACCGACGCTTCAGGAAAGATTGTGGTCGATATCGAGCGCGAGGCTCAGTCCTTCGAGAAGAGCAACGCCACAGTGTGCGTCATCGAGCGAGGCGCAGGATCGCCGGAGCTCGAGCGGCTCTCCCGCAGCGACCTTTTCCGCATCCTCACCGACCAGCTGACTCAGGGTTACGATCGCTATCCGGAGCGGCTGGATTCGACTGTCGCCGCGGTCGCGGCGGACGGCGGCTGGAAGCTCCGCCTCACGGATGATCCTCGCGAGGCGTTGCCGTTGTTGCTGGACCTCGTCGAGGCGAACCCATAACGTCGGCGATCATCACGAGCGCCAGTGGCGCCACATGCAGCAGCAGGCGATCGGCCGAGCTGAGAACGTGCTGATCGAGAGGCTCGTATAGAGAAAAGAGAAACGCGAATGCAAGCGCGGCGACATAGACGGTTATCGCGACCGGAAGCAGCGCCCTCCATCGTCGTTTTGCCAGTATGATCGCCATAGCAGCCGCTGCGACGAGCCAGAGGCCATGCCATTCGATCGCAATCGCTCTCGATGCAAAGCCGACGGCAATCTCGCGTGCGCGACCTGCTGTCAGGTGAGGATATCTCGAGAAAACTCTGACCGAAATGTCCGACGTCGCGACGAGCAAGTACCACGGCCCGGCGCACACGAGAGCCACGATCGCCGCAAACCCGATGAACCGGCGTCGCGGCGCTGAGATCCTGAGGCTTACGCAAGCGCCGATTAGAAGCGCAGCGCCGAGTATGAATCCTTCAGCCTTTACCCAGGGAAGAATTCCCACGAGCGAGGCCGCGACCGCGACCGATGTGTCAGGGTTCTCGATCCATTTTTTCATCGCGAGCGCCGCGGCAAGAGCGTATGCACCAAGCGCTGCGTCGGCATAGCCAAGCGATGCCAGAAGTCCCGCGTACGGTGTCGTGACGAACGCGATGACGACTGCCAGCGCGAACACGAGCCCCATCCTCGATCGAAGCTCCGACAGCAGCAGCACGAGTATCGACACGAGGAAACCCAACGTCACCATCGCTGCAAAACGGTCATCCGCTGCCCCGATCCATCCGAAAATCCACGACTCGGTAAGCGGCAGCAGCAGGGGATATGACCTGTTCGCTATCTCGCGCGATGCATCCATCAAGAGTGAGGTTGAATCGTGCTGGAGATGAAGCATTCGCGCTTTCATGCCCCACGTCACCCAGCCGTCCCATCCGGCAAGCGGGCCCGCGGCACTTCGGAGCAAGAGGCCGGTCATTTCAGCAACGAGCCACAATCCCAGACCCGCGGTCAGTATCGCTTCGACTCTGCCGCTCACTTTCGATCGACTGTCGACGCCGGATCGCATTCTTTTCAAACCACGACGACGCATGATCCAGAAGGACCCTGCAACGGCAGCGGCACCGATTGCGATCCGCTGCGCGGCCGGTGTCACACCGAGGCGGATCATCCAGAACATCGCAAGCGACAGCGCTGCGCAGCCAAAGAGCCAGGACATCGCGGCGGTTCGAGCGAGCGACGCAGGCTCCCCGCGCCGCGCGAGGATGGCGTGAATCACCCATCCTGTCAGAAGGATGAGGATGAGTCCCGCAATCGCACCCGCTGGGGCAGGAGCTGCGCGCCACTCCGTCTCCCGGTGACCGGTAGCCGAAGCAGAATCGAGCGCTGCGACACGCACATTCCCGTCGAGCGACAGAACGTGAGTCGCACCAGCCCGGCGCCCTTCGGCAAGAGCCGCGTCCCACGAGGGTGTGATCTCAGTCCACCAGCGCGACTCCCAGGTCCCATCGCGCACGGCCGGAGCAGCCCACAACACCGGACGCGGAGAGAGAACGTACAGCGCACGATGAAACGCGATGTATTCGCTTCGCCGAATGTCGCTACCCGGCGTGACAAGGAGCACGACAGCGTCAGGCGGCAGCAGGGTGTCGGCAGCGACAAGGGCGTCATGCAACTCACGGCCGAGCAGTGCGTGTGATCCAAGTGTCCACGTGTCAGGCTCTCGTATCCGCGTCAATGCTCCGATCGACGCATCGAGCCTCTCCGGTAAACCAGCCGCTGCAGCGGCCAGTGAAATGGCGAGGATGAGTGCCGCGACCCGGAGCTTGCTCACCGCTTCCGGTAGATCTCCATCCGGCCGTATGTCGCATCCTCCACCGTCGCGACAAGCGACCATGGCTCGAGCCACGCAGCGACAGCCTGCGCTGTCGAGTCGCCTGATGCACTGCGGTCGAGAAACGCACGCATGCGCGCATCGAGGAGCACGACGTCCGGATCGGTTCCGATCGCAAGCGGCTTACCAGGCTGGAACAGAGCCGTCGGCACGTACCACGAATGAAAATCGGTATCGTGCAGCCCGAGCCAGTAGGCATGCAGGCCCAGCACTCGCTCGCCGGGGCGGATGTACGTGTGCACGCGCTCGACGTAGCCGGCATATGGAGTCGTAGATGCACCGAGCGTCCCGATGCGGCGGACATGGATCAATGCGTCCGCCGCAACGACGATCCCGATTGCAAGCAGAATCGCGCGAGCTTCTCGACGGCCGCGCCATCGTTGCCACAGCTCGCACACCACCCACGCCGCTGCGATCGCCCAGACGGGAAGAAACGCCATCTTGTAGTTCCGCGTCTTTGCCGTGACGAGCAGTGCGAAAAGCACGGGAAGACTCACGCCCAGGAGAACAACGATGCGCGACGAGAAATCAGTGCGGATCCGACGGGCGAGCACCACAAGGCCGGCCGCAATGCAACCATAGCCGAACCAGAGTCCGGGACGGAGAATCCAGGCCAGGTCATCGGCGCGACCGGGAGCGTAGCGCAGTGGCTCGCGCATGATGTTCGCCGCGTACCACGACGGACTCAGCAGACCGAATCGAGGTGCGTATATCTCCGTCTGGATCCTCCACGCCGCGACATCCCGAAGGACGAACAGAAGATACGCGAGGCATGGCAACAGAAACGCCAGCGAGAATGCGGCGAGGTTCTTCAGTCCAGCGCGATCCACATTCGCAATGACGAAAATCGCGAACAGCCAGAATGCACCGTAGACGTGGCTGAGCGCCGCAGCTCCGGCAAGAAATCCTGACAGTCCGTACAACAGAGTCGCGCCGCCGGACATTCGGTTCCGCTCACGCGCGATCAGAAACGCGAGAAGCGCGGCAAGCCCGAACACGGGTACGGCAACGTCGTATCGGCCAATCCGCGGTGCGTCGAAAAAGAGAATGCCAGTCGGCGTCATTCGCGTGACTGGATCCATGCGCACCAGAAGCAGGAACGCGACAGCCACAAGTCCAATTGCCGGCGACCACAAGCGCCTGCCGACTGCATACGTCAGCAGCAGCACGGCTGCGCCGAGGAATACGGTTTCGAGACGAAGCTGAAGGAGTCCGAGCCCGGCAACCCGGAACGTCGCCGCGAGAAGAATGGGGTGAACCGGAAGGAACCCGTAATACCGCTCATCTGCACGGCCCAGCCCGGCAAACATGTCCGATCCGAATACGCCCTCTGTCGCGAGCTTCCATCCGACCGATGCCTGCCACGATTCGTCCTCATGCGCCGGAGGAACGACCGCAAGATTTGTCAGCGAGACGGCGAGGTACAACGTCATCAGGGCTGCGAGCGCCGCACGATTCCGGACGGAGGGTGCGATCACCGCCAGGCACGCCTGAACACAATCCCCACGCCGGCATTCGTCTTGTCGAATTCAAGATTCCGATTGAGCTCCACGGTCAACGAAGCATTGAGGATTATGTCGAGCGATCCTCGGAACCTCATGACTTCCGCGCCAAGGGTGTTCATCACATCCGGTGTGTCACGGATCGCATCGCCACCGGCGTACTCCTCGGCCGATTCATGCGTGACCGCTCGTCGAAAGAATGCCGCGGTGCGGCCGCTCTGCGTGAATCTCTCGACCACGAGGATCTGCGCGTTGCCGCTGCCGGGGCCTACGTCCGACGCCAACAGCTGGCCGCGATGCGTATGTCCCTGCCTCAGAACCGAATGCGTGTAGGCGCCGGCGTTGCCGAGAGGACGTATGCGCACGCCTGAAGGAAATTCGTACGACAGCGCTTCACCGCGCACGGCTGTCAAACCGCGTGGTGTAAGCCACGCCTTTCTGAATCCAGTCGTAGTCAGCGACGAGTGCTCGGGCTCGAGGAGATAGTCGTAGAGATCGGTGCTGTGATCCTCGCGTCCGTGCTCGACATAAAGCTCGAGCCCGCTGCCGGGCGGCGCGACGCGAAGGAAAACCGAGGCGATCTGATTCTCCCTTACCGCGCGGTCGTTGTCGAAAACCGTATCGGCTTCCGGAGGCAGTCCGGCCTTGAAGAATCCCTGAAGCGGAAGACGGAGATTGTGCGCGCTCACACCACCTGTGTTCCCCGCATGAAAGAACCTCGATCCTCCCAGCTCCCAGCCCTTCAATCCACCGATCTGTACGAGCGCGATGATCCCCGCCATGAAGCGCCGCGTTCCCGTCTCGGTGAAATCGACGAACTCATCCGCCCCGGTCACTGGCGAGTAATCCGACTGCTCGAGGAATCCGTATACGACACGGCCGTGCACCCGTAATCCACCGGGCCCGACTGGTCGCGCGGTTCCGACGAACGCATGAGGGAATCCGCCTGCATTGTTTCCGAGCACCACGGGAAACTCGGAGGTTGGTCCCCACCACTGGCCCGCCGTGGAGACGCCGGCTGCGAGCGCCCTGAAGTCGAGCCTCAGTGTGCTTTCACCAGGATCGAATCGCGCGTACGCGCCGTCGCCGAACGTCTGCGGCTTGTCCACCGAAAGAGGAAAGCGTCCGTTCGCAAAGCTCAATCTGCCGGTCTGGCCATTAGGCATGAGAGCGATGCTCGCGTTCTGCGACACAAACGCGAGAGGCGCGAATACCGCCGCGACGGATTTCCACCTGGTGACCAGTCCGGACGACACTGACCCCGTGAGTCCTCTTCCCTTCCAGACCGGCCCGTCGTTCCCGCCAAACGGAAACGATGTGTTCGCAAACGTCGAGACAGACATCGGGAGTGCAACTGTCCGTCGTTCGGAGAGCTTGAAGTACCGGCGCGCCCAGGGATGCAAAGTGTCGGACGGAGTGAGCCGCGCAATCTCTCGCGCTGAGAAGCTGCGAATGCTCACTGGATAGTCGCCCGTCGGCGACAGAGTGTGCAGATATCGCAGGTATGACTCGAGCGTGCTCCCCGCGAAGACTTCGGCTCGCCCGGCATCCCCGTGCTGAGCCGCTGCCCGGCGCGTGCCCGTCGAAGCGGCGCACGCCACAGCGCAGAAGACAGCTATGAAGCGGTGGACGGTCACCCGAATCCTTGCCTTTTCACTGACCCTTTCCGTTTATTCGTAGTCTGAGGTCCCTTCCGGCTAACTAATGCTGATTCGTGTTCTCGCGATTCTGTTCTTTTCGGGTTTCGCCGCAAAAGATGTAGCTGCGGCTCAACTCCCCGCCAACGGGAGGTCGGAGGATGTTGCCCTCGGACCAGGTGATGTAGTGCGCATACTCGTGTGGCGTGAGCCGGATCTGAGCGGCGACTTCATCATCGATGAGCTTGGGATCGTCACGCTTCCGATGGTGGGCAGAGTGGATGTCCGCGATGTGCCTGTTTCGCAGGTGCGTGACAAGCTGATGACAGCCTACGTCGCCCAGCTTCGCAACCCGTCGGTGACGATCACTCCTCTCAGGCGTGTTTATGTGCTCGGTGAAGTCAACAAGCCCGGACTCTACACAGCCGACCCGACGTTGAGTCTCGCCGGCGTTCTTGCCCTCGCCGGTGGCGCAACCTCGACTGGAGACGTCCGCCGAATTCGCCTCGTACGGAATGGCTCCGTCGTTCAGACCCGCGTCGACCCAGCCGCGAGCCTGGTGAACGTCAACATTCGCTCGCAGGACCAGATCTTCGTCGACCGCAGGCCGTGGACTGATCGCAACAGCGCTCTCCTTGGCAGCGCCGCCATCTCTGCCGTCACGCTCGTGCTTTCGGTGCTGATCAGGTGACCGACAATCCGCGTGACGATCGGCTTCCAGTGCTGCACTCTCAGGGACACGCAAGCGTAGTTCCGCGAAATGCCCGCGCACTGATGGTCGATCCGTCAATCACTGCCGGCGTGTACGGAAACACCGAAGGTGACCGCTTGTCCTTTCGCCAGATTCTCGTCGCCCTGCGCCGAAATCGATGGCTCGCCATAACCGTCGGATTGATTCCCGTTCTTCTCGCCGCCCTGTATTCATGGAAAGCGCCGCGCGTGTACGACAGCACGGCAACCGTGCGCATCGACAATCGCGAATCCGGTGGCTCGCTGCTGAAGGGAATTGTTCCGCTGCCAAGCTACGGAAGCGGAAAAGTTCTAACGGAGATGGAAGTCTTGCGGAGCCGCCTGCTCGCCGAGAGTGTCGCGCGGACCCTGAATCTCGTTGTGGACGTGATCGAGCCCGCGGGTCGTCGTGGCGTCATTCAGATCATTTCCGTTCCCGGGAGACCTCCAACAGGCGTGCTCACACTCACGCGCGCCGCTGGAGCGCGATACGGCGCAACCGCGACGAACACGAAATTCGGCGAGCGAGCGCCGGCATCGGTCACGGTCGGTGAGCCGTTTTTCTACGGTGGAGCGAGTCTCGCCGTGGCTCGCGCAAGTCGAGCGCTTCCGGAACGAATAGTCATTCGATTCCGCTCCCCGCGCGACGCCGCGAAATCCATCAAGTCAGGCCTCGCAGTTACCCGTCCCAACAGGGAAGCAGAGATCGTCAGGGTCGCGTATCGCAGCACCGACCCGATGCTTGCCGCTGCCGTGCCAAACCTCCTGCTCGACGAATTCGTTCGCTACAAGTCAGAGAGCAACCGCTCGGAAGCGAGCAGTACCGTGAAGTTTCTCCGCGGACAGGTGGACACATACGTCGGACAGCTGAAGAAGGCTGAAGCCGCACTCGGCAATTACCGACAGCAACAGCAGGTCGTGAGTCTCGGCGACGAAGCAGCCGTGCAGGTGAAGCGAATGGCGGAGCTTCAGGCCGAGCGGGATCAGCTGGTCGCCGAGCAGCGATCTCTCTCGGCGATTCTTTCGAAGCCGACGCCGCGGGGCGAAAGCCGCGCGCGTGATATCGCTGCGTTCCCATCGTTCATCACCAACCGGGGGATGCAGGACATCCTCGCTTCCCTGCTCGAGGTCGAAGCTGAGCGGAATACGCTGCTCGTCAGGCGCAATCCGGAGAATGCGGACGTCGTTGCACTGACGGCACGCATCGATGATCTCAACGGACAGCTCACGCAGATGGCGCGCGGCTACTTGTCCGGAATCAGCAGCAAGATCACTGCTCTCGACGCTAACGTTGCGACGTTCGGGCGGCAGATCGAGACGATTCCGGCGAAGGAGATCGCGTTCGCGCGCCTTGCCCGGGAACAGAAGCTGCTCGACGAGATAACGACACTTCTGCGCACCCGGCTCAAGGAGGCGGAGATCGAAGAAGCTGTCGAGCCTGGAGATGTCCAGGTCATCGATCGGGCGCTGATACCGGAGCGCCCTTCATCGCCGAAGATTCCGCTCAACATCCTGCTTGGCCTGTTCGCGGGAGCAGCTCTCGGACTTTTCGCCGGAGTCGCGCGTGACCTGCTCAACACACGCGTGCGCAGCAAGGAGGATGCGCAAAGCTCGACGGGCGGACTGCCAGTTCTCGCATCGATTCCGCATTTCGGAACGAACGGGTTCGGGCTTGCCGCGATGCGACAGTCGGACTCGAAGGAGCGGCGCCAGATCACTCCCGGAGCGGGCCTCATCACGCTGGCAGAATCACGCAGTCCTTCGTCCGAAGCATACCGCGCCCTGCGCACGAACATTACGTTCGCCAGCGCAGACGCGGGTAATCGAGTGATCGTCTTCACGAGCGCTCTTCCCGGAGATGGAAAGAGCACGAGCGCTTCGAATCTCGCGCTGACGCTCGCGCAGCAGGGCGTTCGGACGCTGCTCATCGACGCGGACCTGAGGAAAGGAAGTCTTCACCGGCTGTTCGGGATCAGACGTGAGCCCGGCCTCACGCAACTTCTCGTCGGCACCTCGACGCTGACGGAAGCGTTGCAGCTCGTGCCGACTGGCGAGCCGGGAATCCCGCTGACTGTGCTGACGTCCGGACCGTATCCCCCGAATCCAACGGAGCTGCTTGGCTCGGAGCGAATGCGCAAGCTCGTTGCGGAGCTCAGGCAGCAGTTCGACATGATCGTGTTCGACAGCCCCCCGCTCGCACTCGTCACCGATGCCGCGATTCTCGGCTCGCTCGCCGACACGACGATCGTAGTGGCTCGCGCGGGATCGACTGAGAAGAAGGCACTTCAGGACGCTGCATCACAGCTGTACCAGCTTGGAATCCATGTGAGCGGCACGATACTCAACGACTTCAACCCGCTGCCGGCGAGATACGGCTACGGATACGCATACGGTCAGCCGGGCAAAGTGACGGGCTGAGCGAATTGATCAGGGTCCTTCACGTCGCCGGCGGTGTGGAGCCGGAGCTCGGCGGGCCCGCGGTTGCGATCGTCAATTACGTTCGAGCTTCGGCCGCACCGGACGTTGAGGCTCACCTGCTTGTCGCGGTTGACGGCCCAGCCGAGTTGCCTCACGGTGTGGGGATTACGACCGTGCGGCGCACCGGTCGCTTTCGCGGACGGGCAAAGCTGTGGGGGATCAGTATCCCACTCGCGCTGTGGATGACGCGCCACGCTTCCGGTTTCGACGTGATCGTCGTGCATGGAGCGTGGCTGTTCAGCAGTCTCGCTGGACTCGTTGCGGCGAAGCTCGCGCGAAAGCCGTGCGTGATGATTCCTCACGAGAGTCTGACGGATTTCGACATTCACAAGCCTGGCAGCGACGTGCGGATTCGTGCGAAGAGAGCCATCGAGCACGTGTACGCCGCGAATTGCAGCGTCTTCATTTTCGCGTCGGAGATGGAACGCACCGACAGCCTGACTCGTGGCACGACTGCGCGAACCGCAGTGATACCATGTCCGATCTTCGAGGGCGATCGCGCATTCGCTCAACCGCGACCCGCGAAGGCGTTGCGCACCCCTCTCCGCATCGGATTTCTCGGAAGATTTCATCCCAAGAAACAACTCGACGTCCTGATCGAAGCGCTGTCACTCCTTCCTTCGGAAGTGACGCTCATTGCCGGCGGCGACGGCCCCGATCCCATTCGCGCTGAACTCCGCACACTCGCGGCAAATCTCGCCGTCGGAGATCGGATTGTGTGGCGCGGGTTCGTCGCATCTCGAGACAAGGATGCCTTCTTCGAATCGATCGATGTTCTCGTGATGCCCTCGGAGTACGAATCGTTCGGCGTCGTCGCTGCAGAAGCAATGCATCGAGGCGTTCCAGCAATCGTTTCGCCGCGGACCGGAATCGCGGAGCTCATCTCCTCTCGCGGCGGCGGGCTCATAGTGCAGCCGGTGGCTCGCACTCTTGCCGAAGCGCTCACCAATCTGAGCGAAAATCCCGAGAAGCTGTCAGAGTTGTCGCAGCAGGCGTCTCATGCCGCAGAGCAGCTCACATTTTCCCGGATTGGGTCACTTCTCCGGGATGAGTATCTGCGGCTGGCCGGCAGGTAACCGCGGGTGGTAGTAGCAACTGGCTTCCAGCTAAAAGCGCCTGGCAACTGGCAAGTAAACTACGGCTAAAAAGCTCCGTACTTCACTCGCCAGCAGCCGGGCGCTTCTTGAGCTAGAAGCCAGTTGCTACTACCACGCGCAGTTCAGGAGTCTGTAGTTGCTGCCCGTGAAGATCTCGACCTGAAAAGCATGTCGCACTGAACGCGAAGCCCGCTCGAGTCGTACTCGGCATTGTAAGCTCCGACGATCTCGAATCCTTCTCCCGCGAGACAGGCAATCACTTCCGGCGCCAGAGCCTGGCGTTCGTAAAGCTCGACGAACGAAACCTCGACATAGACATAGTCGCAGCTACGCAACACCTGCGTCGCTCCCTTCAGAACCTCGAGCTCGAATCCCTGCACGTCGATCTTCAGCAATGCCGGAGAAGTGATCGACTCGACTGCAACCGCAGAATCCAGTGTGACTACGCTGACCGGCTCTGTCCCGACGCTCTCAGTTCCGGGAAAGATCCGCGTCTGGCGATCAGTTATCGGTAGAAGTGACGAGCTGTCGTTGCGCCGCGAGACGTTCATCACCACGTCCTGCGCCTGAGCTCCAATCGCTACTTGATTGAGCTCAACGCGCGCATTGCCGTCGAGAACCTTTCGGAAAATTGCGGCTGGCCCGGCGAGCGGCTCGAATGCCTCGATGCGCACGCCGGGAAACATCTCCACGGCAAGAAGAGAAAACTGACCGACATTTGCGCCGACGTCGATGACTGTCCGCAAGTCGAGGCCGCGCAGTACCGACGCGTGTTCGATGGACGCGCCGACTCCATTCATCAGTCCGCGGCGGAACACCGGATTGCCGATGAGCCGCACGAATTTCGACAGCTGCTTCAGGCGGTGGTGCACGCGTCCGCGGAATAGGCGCGAGCGAGCTTCAATCCCGATATTGCCGCCACTCGCCGGGCTTCGCGCCGCTCGCGTGCTCGCAACGCCTGGAGTCCTGCAATGAGCGCGACAGGAAAATAGAGATATCGGTCGGTTATCTGGTTTCCGAATGCACCGGCGGCCATCCACACGACAACCGCGATCAACAGGCACACTCCAAGTGGATCGGGATCGTTTCGCTCAGCGTATGCAGCGCGCAGCACGCCGCCGAAATAGAGGAGCATCCCAGCCAGAAGTATGAGTCCTCCAGAAGCGAGAAGCTGAAGGTAGATGTTGTGCGCCTGGGCAATCGCCTCGAGACCGATCCCGTCAACCGGCCTCTCGATGAAATCGGCGACACCCTGCTGTGCAAGCGACGAGCGCTCCTCGTTTGCCTGCACCACCATCCGGTCGGTGGATCCGATGCGGAAGAAATCGCTCGTACTCTCCACGAGATTCGGACGCACCCACACCAGAGCGGCGAGACTGAGTCCGGCCGCAAACGCGATTCCGGGCAAGAGTCGCCAGGCCCGGCCGGTCCATGCAATCGTCAGTGCGACAGCAAGGACAAATCCCGCTTGACCGGCACGCGAACCAGACACGACCGCGCCGAGTGCAAGCAGCAGGAGAACCGCCACACCTTTGATTCGCGACCTCATCGCGAGCCTGATTGCAAGCGGTGCAGCGAGCGCGGCAGCCAGGCCGAGGTGATTGGGATGCGAGGTGAGCCCTGCCTGTCGCTCGGTGGCGGCGCCAAGAAGAATCAGCGTGATGTTGATCGAGGTGAAGCCGAGCAGATCGGTCACTGCGATGAGGGATGAAACAGAAACGCCGGCGAGCCATGCGTTGGCAATCCGCGGCACCAGAGCAGGTCTGTAGCGCGCAGTCTCGATGACGAGAATGGGAAGCATCAGGGCGGCGAGGAGCCACTTTGCACCTCGAATCGCGCCGTTGTCGACGACCTCCTGCCCACTGGCGATCATCGTCCACGGAACGTAGACGAAGCGCTGCGACATGTACGCAGCGCTCGTCGGCGCTATCAGGTGGGTTACCGTCACAGTGAGGATGCACACTGTGCCGATTCTCGCCCACACGGGCACCCATGGAATCTCGCCATTCGCGAGATACAGGATCGAAAGAAAAAGCGCGATGCCAAGCAGCATGTCCCCCGGCTGGATTCCGGCAATGGTCACCGCATTCCATGACGAGACGAACGCTGCGGCGACGAGCAGCGCCGCGATTGCGCCGCGAATGGTCACTGCTGTACTCCCTCTGGAGCGACCCGTTTGCCGAGGAGTGATGGCAGCGACGGTGGCTTCAGCACCACGGACGCGAGCTCCGATACCGAATCGCCGGTGAGTGCAAGCGATTTCCTGATTACATACGGAGCCATCGCGACTGCGACTACGAGGAGAGATGCGGCGGCTGCTTCGACGCCGAATCGCGGCATCGATGCAATCGCCATCGCAACCGAGACTGCGGCGCCGGCGAGGTATGCGCCGGCAATTCGATGATGCCTTCCTGATCCGAGCATCACGACGGCGCTCGCGGTCCACGTCGCTTCGATCACCGCCGTAGCGAGAAGGAGATACAGCAGAGTTGGCATGTAAGGAACCGATCCGCCGGTCCACGCGTGAAGCAGCACTCTGCCCCCGAGAGCGATCACGAGCGCAGCAGGAGCGACGAGCCACATCACTACCTGAAACGTGCGCCGATGAAGCGTGCGCGCCATTGTCACGTCACCCGTTCCGAATGCGAAAGACATTTCAGGCCAGACTGCATTGGTGATGACACCGCCGAGTTGATATGCGAGACGGCTCAGCGTGCGGAAGGTCGCGAAGGCGACGACCACAACGGGACCGAGAACCAGACCAACTGCCGCGACCATCCCCTGAAGTGTGAGCGCGAATCCGAGCGGGAAGGCCATCATCGCCGTCACGCCCGGCAGCAGGCGCCGGATAGTGACACTCCTCGCGTGCGCGAAGCCAAACCGCACCCACGAATTACGATGCCTGAGCTGATACCCGGAAAACACGGTGACTGTGGCTCTCGAGAAAAGCATGGCGACGGCCGCCTGAAGAGGTGTTCCTCCCAGAAGTGCCGTCCCGACAACCGCTGTCGCATCGGCAATTCGTGCGACGTGCCCATGCATCGCACCTATCGCGTAATCCCCAGCCGCACGGTGCGCGGCGCGAATCACTCCGGCCTGAAGCAATACCGCGACGTGCAGGAGCAGAAAGAGAATGGTCAGAACGACTTGACGCACTGACAGCGCGCGCAGCTCGAACCACTCGTGAAACGGGAAGACCAGCGCGACTCCAGTCGAGACCACCAGGAAAACCGCGGATGCGAGCGCGACGAGCACGCTCGTGCTCTGAAAAATCTCGACTGCCGAATCGCTGTCGGACACCGAGAGAGACGCGATCATCTCGTTTCCCGCGGTGTTCTCGAAGCCCCAGTCGCTCATGGCCAGGAACGCTGCAAGAGCGACCAGCACCAGCCATTCGCCGTACACGCGGGTTCCCCATGTCTGCAGGAGGACCGGGACGGTGACAAGCTGAATCGCGATCGTCACGACGTTCCCGAACGCGTTCGCACCAAGTCCCCTGACCAGCCTCCTTCGAATTCCTTCAGGCACGATGTGACCGTCCGTTGCGCCAACGCTCATGAATCGAGGCGGCCTGAGCTTCGTAAGCCCGGCTGCGGTCGAAATGTTCACGGGCGTAAGCCCTCCCCGCTTCGCGGAAGCGATGCGAATCCAGGTCGCCTCGTTTCAGCTGGAGAATGACGCGCGACAGCGCTTCGTCGTCGCCTGCGGGAACAGTCACGCCTCCCCTGCTCTCGACGACGATATTCGCGGTCTCACTCGACTCCGCACAGCTTGCGACGACCATGGCTCCCGCTCCGAGCGCAGTCGTGAGCTTCGAGGGGACGACGATGTCGACGACTCTCGATGACTGGCTGATCAGAAGAGCGTCGGCGCCGTAAAGCATGTGCGGGAGCATCGCTCTCTCCTGAAAAGGAAAATGCGAAACATTCTCGAGCCCCCATTCTGCGCGTCGTTTCAGGAAGCTGCTTTTCATCGCGCCATCGCCGAACACGTAGAAGTGAATGTCGGGACGTTCGCGCAAGCGCCGTGCGGTGCGAAGGAGAAGCTCGAGATCCTGCTTCTCACCCATGTTTCCCGCGTGCACGACAGCGAAAGTCCCGTTCGGAACGAACCTGTCCCGAAATGGAATTCCCTGGCCGCTCCCGGTCCAGAGCTCCTCGAGATCCACAGCGTTGGGAAGTATCGAGATCCTCACGCCCCCATTCACTTCGCGCGCAATCCGCTGCCGCATTCCTTCGCTGAGGGTCAGAATCTCACCGGCCATTGCGTACGTCGCGCGCGCGACGCGACGGGCAGCACCGATCAGGAATGGATTCCGCAGCATGCCGAGCTCCACCGCGGCGTCGGGCATGACGTCCTGAACCATGAGCACGCGCGGCACATCCATCGCCTTCGCCACGAGCGATGCTGCGAAAGCATGTGAAAGATCAGGCGAGACGACGTACGCCACGTCCGCACCGCGCATCGCGCGCCGCATGTTGGGAATCGAAGAGACCGAGAGCGTCGCTTCGTGTGCAATTCGAGAAAGCGCGCCCGGCGCCGGCCGCGCGTGATGCCAGGCACGGTGAATCGTGATGTCGCCAAGCCGTTCAGTGCGGGCGGACGTTCCCCGGTATTCGGGGTAGATCTCCCATTCCGGGTAGTAGGGCATGGCGGTCGCGACCTGCACGTCGATGCCGCGGCTCGCCAGGTACTGCGCGAACTCGGTCGCCACCTGACCGATGCCAGTCCGCTCCGGCCAGAAGTTCGACGTGACGAGCGCAACTCGGGGACGGAACGCCTGATCAGTCACAAGGGATACAATGCCGTTGTGCCGGATGTCGATGCAAGCGATTTCGCGCGGCTCAGCATACGCTCACCTCCTCCTGCCTGTCGCTCGCCGCCCTCTTGCGACAGTGCCCGGTCCCGGGGCCTATTATCGGGTCGTGACACCATCCATGCGTGCCAGACTGGGTGCCAAGGCTCCGTCGGTCGTAACGCGTGAGCACAGGTTCGGCTCGAGTCCCGGCCCGGTTGTAATTCAGCGCCGCGCCGAGGCCGCGCGCCATGCGCGAGCGAGCGCCACGCTGCTCCGCGTCGGTGTTCTCCTCGTGGCCGATGTCCTCGCGCTGTCGATTGGTCTTGCGATCGTGGATCTCGTCGTGAGCGCGACGGGAGCGTCACCGCGATTCACGACGTTTTTCGCGCAACTGCTTCCGCAGAAGAACGTCGCGAGCATCGAGGTTCTGTGCGCGGTCGTCCTCGGCCTCTCGCTGCTTCGGAACTATGGCGCCGGCCCCCACCGCCAGAACGCCGGCCGGCTGTTCGCGGGACTGAGTCTCGGACTCACGTTCGTGGTCTGGAGCCGTTTCTGGGACGGCATCTCGCCACTCGGCATTCTCGGATTCGTGGCGGCCGTGATGTTCCTCGGCACGCTGCTCGTGGCGGATCGGGCAGCAGTCGATTACTTCGTGAACGCCGTTCGACAGACGCCGGGAATAACCTCGCGCGCAGTCGTTGTGGGGTCCCGTGAGCGCGCCGTCGAGGTGCTGGCGCGTGATTATCCCGGTCATCCGTCGAGACTGCTCGTAGTCGGTTTCGTCGGCCCCGACGGCGGCATGCCTGATTCACTCGGTGGAATCGACGATCTCGTGTGGATTCTCGAGCGGTACGCAATCGACACGGTGATGATAACCGAGGGTCTCGATTCTGAATCGCTTCTGGCGGTTCTCGAAATCTGCGACCGCACAGGATGCACGGCGTTGTCGGTCTCGCCGCATTTTCCGGTTGGCGGATTCGTTCCGCGCGTGGTGTCACGCGGGCCAACTCCGTACGTCGAGCTGATCCGGCCAAGTCTTCGCGCACCGCAGCTCGCGATCAAGCGCGCCTTCGACATCATCTTCGCGAGCCTGCTGCTGGTTGTGCTGTCTCCCCTTCTCGCACTTGTCGCAATCGCGGTGAGGCTCAGCTCGAAGGGAGGTGTGATCTTCGCGCACGATCGCGTCGGTTATGCGGGGCGTGTGTTCACGATGTACAAGTTCCGCACGATGGTCGAGGATGCCGAAAGGGCTCGCGACTCACTGAGGAGTGACAGTCTTTACGAGGACGCCCGCGTATTCAAGCTCCGGAACGACCCACGCGTGACGCGGCTCGGGAAGGTGCTCAGGCGCACGAGCATCGACGAGCTCCCGCAGCTGTGGAATGTGCTGCGGGGAGAGATGTCACTCGTCGGTCCGCGCCCGCCCCTCGCGAAGGAGGTCGCCGAATACGAGGAGGAGCATTACACGAGGTTCGACATGAAGCCCGGCATCACCGGGCCATGGCAGGTCGCCGGCAGAAACGAAGTCACGCGATTCGAGGAGATCCTCGCTCTCGACGCTGCATACCTCACCGACTGGACGATCGCGAAGGATTTCATGATCCTGCTGCGAACTATCCCTGCTGTTCTCACAATGCGGGGCGCAATGTGACGAGAGCAACGACGCTCTAGTCCTCCGCTTTCCCTTCGTACACCGATTCCCTCGGCAGCATTTGCGCCCCGTTTTCGGTGCAGATCGCGTACGTCCCGCCCGGATAGAAGCTGACGGCCGCATGCCTCCCCTGCTTGTCGAGGGCGTAAAAGTCCATATCGAAGTTTGGAAGTCCGCGCCTGTTGAGCAAGCGCTTCTCTACGGTGTTTTTCGCGATACGCCTGCATGCGTCCACCATCGCGTCCTTCGGATGCATTCCCCGCCTCATGTTCTCGACGATCATGAACGACGCGCAGCTGTAAAGGTTGGCCTCTCCCCGGCCCGTCGATCCCGCCGCGCCGACATCATTGTCGACGTAAAGTCCGGCGCCAAGGATCGGCGAGTCACCGACGCGGCCGGGAATCTTCCACGAGAGACCGCTCGTCGTCGTCACGCCGCAGATATCGCCCTTCGAGTTCATCGCTTCGCAGTTGATGGTGCCGTACATGTGCTCGCGATCGAGAATTCCCTCCGCGACCATCTCGCGCCGGATTCTCCATTCTGCCTCGGAGCGGCTTTTTGGATCGAGATAGTGGAGCGGGTCCGTGCGCCTCTTCCACTCGAGCCATTTCATGCGTGAGTTCGGCGTGTTCAGGTCGTCCTCCACGGTGAACCCGAGCTTTCGCGCGAAGTCCTGCGCACCCCTGCCGACGAGAAGATGATGATCGGTCTGATGCAGGACTTCCTTCGCCACACTCGACGGCGTTCGAACTCCTTCGAGGGCGGCGACGCCGCCGGCGCGCTTTTTCGGGCCGTGCATGCAGCATGAGTCGAGCTGCACCACACCGTCCGCATTGGGAAGTCCGCCGTAGCCTACGCTGTCGTCGAGGGGATCGAGCTCCACGATATTCACGCCGGCTACGACTGCGTCGAGCACATCGCTTCCCGCCGTGATCATCGAGAACGCCTTTTCGACAGCTGTCTGCTTTCCGCCGTTCTTGTACCTGTTGCCATTGCCCGACGCGATCACAATCGGCTTCACGGCCGAGCGGGTGATGACGGTGGGAGCTTCGATCGGAAGCTTGAGGGCGAGTCCGGCAGCAGTGCCGGAAACGATGAATTCGCGTCGGTTGATCATCGAGTATTTTCCATCGCAGTATGAAACGAAACAAGACCAGAAAAGAACAGGACCTGCTCGGGTCCCGCGATGTCCCTGCCGACGCCTATTATGGTATACAGACGCTCCGGGCGATCGAGAACTTCGCGATCTCGGGCGTCGAGCTGCGTGAGTTCCCCACTCTCATCGGTGGAATTGCCGCCGTGAAGGAGGCTGCCGCGGAGGCAAACCGCGACCTCGGCCTGCTGAGCGCTCCAATCGCGCAGGCGATCATCGACGCATGCCGCGAGATCCGCGAGGGGAAATACCACGGCGATTTCCTCGTCGACATGATCCAGGGTGGAGCGGGCACCTCCACCAACATGAACGCCAACGAGGTCATTGCAAACCGGGCGCTCGAGCTCATGGGGCATGAGCGTGGCTCATACGACATCATCAGCCCCAACAGCCACGTCAACCTGAGCCAGTCCACGAACGACGTCTATCCCACGGCGATCAAGCTCGCGATGCACTCGAGCATCGACGACCTGAAGGAGGCGATGGGCGCACTGGCAGGCGCCTTTCTAATGAAAGGGGAGGAGTTTTCACCCCACATCAAGATGGGCCGGACCCAGCTCCAGGATGCCGTGCCGATGACCCTGGGTCAGGAGTTCACCGCTTTCGCGCACACGATGCTCGAAGACGTGGAGCGCCTCACCGAAGCCCAGGCTCTCATTCGGGAGATCAACATGGGCGCGACTGCGATTGGAACCGGCATCACTGCAACTCGCGGTTATGCCGAAGCGGTCCGCGAGCATCTTTCCCGAATCACCGGTCTCAAGCTCATCACCGCCCCCGATCTCGTCGAGGCAACCTCCGACACCGGGGTATTCGTTCAGCTCTCGGGAGTTCTAAAGCGTTGCGCGGTGAAGCTTTCCAAGATCTGCAACGACCTCAGGCTGTTGAGCTCCGGCCCGCGGGCCGGGCTTGGAGAAATCAACCTTCCCCCGATGCAGCCGGGCTCGTCGATCATGCCCGGCAAGGTGAATCCCGTCATCCCCGAAGTCGTCAACCAGGTCTGCTTCGACGTCATCGGAGGCGATGTGACGGTCACTCTCGCCGCCGAGGGAGGCCAGCTCCAGCTGAATGTCTTCGAGCCGATTATCGCCTACCGTCTGCTCAAGGGGATGGTAATTCTCACGCGGGCATGCGAGGTGCTGAAGACGAGATGCGTCGACGGGATTACGCCGAACGTCGCCCGCATGCGGCATTTCGTCGAGCATTCGATCGGCATCGTGACGGCGCTCGTTCCGATCCTCGGCTACGAAAAGGCAACGGAGATAGCGAAGGAGGCCCTCGATTCGGGTCGAGGGGTTTTCGATCTCGTTCTCGAGCGTGGATTGATGACCCGGGCCGATCTGGATCGCGCGCTCAACCCCGAGGCAATGACGGCTCCGCGTTGACGAAAATGCCATGCTTTCCCGACTCCCGATGACCTCCTGAAAGCGTTAGCTTTTTGGCGGTTTCACCCCGTTGGAGCGCTCGGCGAGATACGTCGAGCGCTCCTGCAACGAAGGCTCTAAAGGAAACGGAATGAAAGGCAATTTCCGCCTGCGCCGACTTGCGCCGTTTGGTATCCTCGCGGTTTCAGTGCTGGCGCTCGCAGCTTGTGGAGAGACATACCCGAACACGACATTCGATCCGCACTCGGAAGTCGGGCGCGCCATCGACTCCATCTGGGACCGGCTGCTTCTGCTCGGCACCATCGTGTTCGTGCTCGTGGAGCTCGCCCTTCTATATGTAGTGTTCCGTTACCGGCGCCGCCCCACCGATACGGGCAAGCCGCCGCAGACGCACGGGAACGCCCTGCTCGAGATCGTCTGGACGATCATCCCGGCAGTCATCCTGCTGTTCATCGCAGTGCCGACTGTGCGCGTGATCTTCGAGACGCAGGATAGAGCGATTCCGGGAGCGCTCGAGATCGAAGTGATCGGGCACCAGTGGTGGTGGGAGTTCCGCTATCCCGAGTACAATGTCGTCACGGCGAACGAGATCTATCTTCCGACGGGACGCACCGTGAATTTCAAGATGACATCGGCCGACGTCATCCATTCATTCTGGATTCCTCAGCTTTCCGGAAAGCGCGACGTCATCGCCAACCGCACCAATTACATCTGGTTCACGCCCGACTCGAGCATGGGACCGGCGGTGTGGAACGGGTTCTGTACCGAGTACTGCGGCGCGTCGCACGCGAACATGAAATTCCGCGTCTTCACGGTGAAGCCGGACCAGTTCGCGAGCTGGGTTGCCGGACAGCAGAGACCCGCCGCGTACGGCGCGGCACCGAATGCGCCGCAGCCGATGCTGCCGGCTTTCCCCGGAGCACGGAATGCGTCCGACAGGTCGCACCCGTCGACTCCGATGAACACCGCTCCGAAGACAACGGGCATTCAGACGGCTTCGCTCGCGGGCAGCGGTCCCGGATACGCGTTTCCCCGGAATCTCGCGGAATTCGATTACGCAAAGCCGCACAGCCCGATTCCAGCCAGTCTCAGGTTCACTGCGGGGCTTACCGGGAACGCTGCGCGCGGACAGACGCTGTATTCATCGTCGGCGTGCATCGGCTGCCACGTCATCACGGGCAACCCGGCGTCGATGGGAGTCGTGGGGCCGAATCTCACGCACTTCGGGTCGAGAGCCACGATTGGAGCGGGCTTGTACCCGAACACACCCGCGTATCTCGCGCTCTGGATCAAGAACGCACGAGCGATGAAGCCCGGCAGTCTCATGCCGACACTCGGCAAGGGTGAATACGATCCGCAGCTCAAGCAGCCGGTCACCACGGGTGGGCTCGACGACCAGCAGATCGCTGACATCGTCGCCTACCTCATGGCGTTGAAGTAAGAGGAATACGAAGAATGGCAACGACCGCAGCCCCGACCCACGCGGCTCCTGGCGCGCCTCACACGGCGTACGATGAGCACTCCGGAATCTGGGGCTGGTTAGCGACAGTAGATCACAAGCGAATCGGAGTGCTGTATCTCTTCACGGCGCTCACCTTCTTCATCATCGGCGGGCTGGAGGCGGTCGTCATCCGCGCTCAGCTCCAGGGACCGAACGGCACGCTCGTCTCGGCCGAGATGTACAACCAGCTCTTCACGATGCACGGGACGACGATGGTCTTCCTCGTCATCATGCCGCTCTCGGCAGCGTTCTTCAACTTCCTGATTCCGCTGCAGATCGGCGCGCGCGACGTCGCATTCCCGCGTCTCAATGCGTTCAGCTACTGGGTGTACCTCTTCGGCGGAATCTTCATCACCGTTCCGATCTTCTTCCAGGTCGCGCCTGACGCCGGATGGTTCGGCTATGCGCCGCTCACGACGAAGCCTTACGCTCCCGGAATCAACATCGACTTCTGGGTTATCGGTCTGCAGATCCTCGGCGTGTCGTCACTCGCCGCGGCGTTCAACTTCATCACGACGATCATCAACCTTCGCGCACCGGGCATGACGCTCATGCGGATGCCGATGTTCACGTGGATGTCGTTCGTCGTTCAGTTCCTGATCATCCTCGCGTTCCCCGTCATCACCGTCGCGCTCGTCTTTCTCCTCTTCGATCGTTTCTTCGGCACGCAGTTCTATGCGATAGCGGCAGGCGCCGATCCGCTGCTCTGGCAGCACCTTTTCTGGATCTTCGGTCACCCCGAGGTCTACATCCTCATCCTGCCGGCGTTCGGACTCGTGTCCGAGATCATCCCGACCTTCTCGAAGAAGCCGCTTTTCGGATACCCGGTGATGGTGTACTCGGGCATGCTGATCGGACTGCTCGGCTTCGGCGTATGGGCCCACCACATGTTCGCCGTCGGAATGGGCCCCATCGGGGACAGCGTGTTCGCGCTCGCGACGATGCTCATCGGAATTCCAACCGGCGTGAAGATCTTCAACTGGATCGGCACGATGGCGCAGGGGCACATCCGATACTCGACTGCGATGCTCTTCGCCATCGGACTCGTCGCGCTGTTCACGATCGGTGGAATCTCCGGTGTCATGCATTCGTCGCCGCCGGCAGATCTCCAGCAGACGGACAGCTACTTCATCGTCGCGCACTTCCACTACGTGCTGTTCGGCGGATCGATCATGGGAATCTTCGGAGGCATCTACCATTACTTCCCGAAGATCACCGGCCGCATGATGAATGAAAGGCTCGGCAAGTGGCATTTCTGGCTGAATTTCATCGCGATGAACCTGACGTTTTTCCCGATGCACTTCTCCGGAATGCTCGGAATGCCGCGGCGTATCTACAGATACGATTCCGGCCAGGGATGGGACACGTTCAACCTGATCTCGAGCATCGGCTCCTACATGCTCGTCGTATCCACGCTGATCTTCGTCTACAACTTCTTCAAGTCGAGGAAGAGCGGGGAAATTTCCGGGTCGAATCCGTGGGATGCGGGAACGCTGGAATGGACCATTCCCTCTCCGCCGCCGGAGTACAACTTCGCCGTCATCCCGAAGGTGACATCGCGCTATCCGCTGTGGGAAGGCGACGAGACCGACATGGAAAGCGCGCGATTCAATTCCCAGGAAGGAAAGAGCGCCGAGGAGCTCGGCATCGTGCTGCCGTATTCGACCATCAAGCCGATGATTGTCGCCGGCGCAATGATCGTCATGTTCCTCGGCCTCATCACCACCAAGGCTCTCATCTTCATCGGGGCGGCCGTGATGGTCGTTTCCCTGTACAGCTGGCTTCTCGCACCGCTCGAGCCGGAGCACCACTAAAGCATGTCAACAGCTCATTACACGACAACCGGTCTCGACTCGAGGAAGATCGCAATCTGGGCCTTCATCGGCTCGGAGTGCATGCTCTTCGTTTCGCTCATCTCGACGTACCTGATCTACAAGGGCCGGAGCATCGTCGGCCCGTTCCCGCACGAGGAGTGGGTGAGTCCAACCGGCGAGCACTTTGCGCCGATTCTCAACATTCCGGTCACATCGGCGTCGACTTTCGTGCTTCTCATGTCGTCGCTCTTCATGGTGCTCGCGCTCGCCGCCGTTCAGAACAAGAATGTTCCGAAGCGCACGCGAGGCGAGCGGATTCTCGGATCGTCCAAGACGTGGCTCTGGGGAACCGCCATCGCCGGCATGACCTTCCTCGGATTCCAGGCGTTCGAGTTCACGTCGTTCGTGCACGAAGGCCTCTCCATCAGGACCAACCTTTTCGGATCGTCGTTCTTCACGCTCACCGGATTCCACGGCGCTCACGTGACGGCGGGCGTCCTCTGGCTCCTCACGCTGCTGTCGATCGACTATCGCCGCGGGCTTGGACCGAGTGACGCACTCATTGTGGATCTCGCCGCACTGTACTGGCACTTCGTCGACGTCGTGTGGATTGTGATTTTCACTCTCGTATACCTGATCCAGTAGGCTCTCCATGGCTGACCAACACAAACATTCGGATGCGCCTGAAGGCGAAGCCCACGTGAGTGGCGAAGAGCATCATCATCCAGGATGGTCGACGTACTGGAAGGTCGCGACGATTCTCACGCTCATCACGGTCGCGGAAGTCTGGGCCTATTACGTCCCGTCGTTCGTCGCATCGCGCGCTTTCGTGCCGTCGCTGCTCGCGATGTCGGCGCTGAAGTTCGCGATCGTCGTGATGTTCTACATGCATCTCAAGTACGATCACAAGCTGTTCCGCGCGCTGTTCACCGGTCCGCTCCTCATTGCCGCTCTCACGCTGATCTCGCTGCTTTTCCTCTTCGGCCAGCTCGTCGCGAGGTTCGGGCCGGGCAAATAATGCCATGAGGCTGTTCGCTCTTCTCGACCATCCATTCAGCCAGTCCAGCTGGCTCACATGGTCGATTCATCCGAGCACTGTCATCGGGCTTGTAGCGCTCGGCGCGCTGTATCTCTGGCGATTGCGGCAGGCGAAGGGCGATGAGCATGCCAGCGTGGTGCGCCGAATTTCATTCCTTGCCGCGCTGCTGGTGATTTTCGCGTCGCTCAACGGTCCGATCCACGACCTGAGCGATACCTATCTGTTCAGCGCCCACATGGTGCAGCACCTGATGCTCACCATGCTGATGCCGCCACTGTTGATTGCCGGCGTGCCGGGATGGATGCTGCGTCCCCTGCTTCGCAGCCGTGCCATTGCATCTATCGCAAGAGTCGTCACGCGGCCGGTCGCCTGCTTTGCGATCTTCAATATCGTGATCGCGATGTGGCATCTCCCCGTGTTCTACAATGCCGCGATGGACAACCACAACATCCACATCCTCGAGCACCTGATGTTCATGGCCGCTGCAGTGCTGATGTGGTGGCCGCTCACGAGCCAGCTGCCGGAGCTCCCGCGTCTTTCATACCCGGGGCAGATGCTCTACTGCTTCCTGATGATCATGCCGATGTCGATCGTCGCGGTGTACATCTCGATGGCCGACCGGGTCCTCTACCCGGCTTACGCTGCCGCGCCGCGCATAACATCGCTGTCACCGCTCGAGGATCAGCTGCTCGGCGGACTGATCATGTGGGTTCCCGGCGGGATGATCTTCATGATCATCATGAGCGTGATCTTCTTCAAATGGGCTGCGCGGGGCGGAGATGACGCGGCCTCCGCGCAGGTGGACTGGAAACCGAGAGCGGCCTAACGCACCTCGGTGCGCATCGCCTGATGGTCGTCGGTTCCAGTCAGCGCCCGGTCGATGTCGCCCTTGAGCGCCGGATGACGCCGCCACATGAACCAGAACATCATGCCGGTCGCCAGCAGGTTGGCGAGAAATATCTGGTACCAAGCCATGCCGCCGAGCCTGGTCTCCGTGAGAAGAGTCGTGAGCCCGATCGCGCCGAGCTGGAACGCCACGAAAGCGATGAGCGCGCCCGCGAGAACTGCGGGAGTCCGCGCCGACTGGTGGACTATCACCGCCATCACGATGCCCACAATCGCGAACGCGACGTAGTGGAAGATCGTGTAGAAGAACACGTGGAACATCACCGTGTCGGGCATCATCGGCGGCTTGCCCAGCACGCTGATCAGCCCGGCGCCAAGGATGCTTGGCGTGTGAAACGGTTTTCCGGTGACGATGTCGATGATTGCGAACCAAACTACAATTGCGGTCGCTCCGATGATTCCGGCGTAAACTCCTTCACGTACGGAATTGTGCCGCTCAGCCATCGATCGTCCTCGAAAGGTGTACTGTTAGCGTGAAATTACCCAAAGCATTCTCCTTTGCCTAGCACCGGCGATGGTCCAAGTCCTGCTCTTGTGTGTTTATGTTTTTTGTATATCTCTGTGTCTCAATACCTCTAGCGTGGCGCGCAGCGCCCTCTGATATCTCTTGTTTCATCGCAAACTCAGGGCCCTGACGGTCATTCTTCTGGCCGCTCTGGCAGTAGCCCCGATCGAATCGACTTCGCAAACCACCACCAAAAAGAAGCAGA
>DASWQD010000275.1:0-4721 GCA_036398255.1 Gemmatimonadaceae bacterium
AGCATGAGGTGATTGTCGGTTCCGCCGGAAACGATCTCAAACCCTGCTTTCGCGATCGCGCTCGCAAGCGTCTGCGCGTTGGCGATGATCTGCCGGCAATAGTCCGTGAACGACGGATCCAGCGCTTCCTTCAACGCAACGGCTTTCGCGGCGATTACGTGCTCGAGAGGACCGCCCTGAGTTCCCGGGAACATCGCCTTGTCGATTGCCTTTGCATGCTCCTCCTTGCAGAGGATCAACCCGCCGCGCGGACCGCGAAGAGTCTTGTGAGTCGTAGTCGTGACAGCGTCTGCGTGCGGCACCGGTGAAGGATGAAACCCGGTCGCGACGAGTCCGGCGATGTGTGCCATGTCGACGACGAACCTGGCGCCGATCTCCCGCGCAACTTCGGCAAACGGCTCGAAGTCGATGATGCGCGCGTAAGCGCTGGCGCCGGCAACTATCATCTTCGGCTTCTCGCGCCGCGCGATGTCCATCATCGCGGGATAATCGATGCGGCCGTCGTCCTTCACGCCGTAGTGAATGGCGTTGTAGAGGAGGCCCGAAAAATTCACGGGCGAGCCGTGCGTGAGGTGGCCACCCTGCGACAGGTCGAGACCGAGCACCTTGTCGCCCGGCTTCAGGAACGCGAGATATACGGCCGCATTCGCCTGTGCTCCCGAGTGTGCCTGAACGTTCGCGTGATCCGCGCCGAACAGCTGCTTCGCCCTGTCGATTGCAAGCTGCTCCACCTGGTCGACGAACTCGCAGCCGCCGTAATAGCGCTTTCCGGGAAGTCCCTCGGCGTATTTGTTCGTGAGCGGAGTGCCCATCGCCTCGAGGACTGCTTCGGAGACGAAGTTCTCACTCGCAATGAGCTCGATTCCATGGCGCTGGCGGTCGACCTCGCGGCGAATCATCGCCGCGACGTCAGGATCGTACTCGCTCAGCATGGGCATCTGCGCCCGCTCGACTGTATCAACCTGCTGCATCAACGCTCCTCACAGGAGTCCAAGAATCCCACTTTTTCACCCGTCTGTCGAGGGTTTTGTGCTTCAGCCTCTCGGCGACCATTTCTTCTTCACCGACGCCAACCGTCTTTCGGCGAGCCTGTCGGCCGCCTTGTAGGAAGGTATTCCGTCCGTTCTTGCAATCTCGAAGACGCTGAGGATAGTGTCGTAGATCTCGTCGGCCTTTCTCAAGGCGTGCTCGGCGTCCCATCCGGCGACTTCGCCGAAGACATTGATGACGCCGCCAGCGTTGGCCACGTAGTCCGGAGCGTACTGAAGTCCCTTCTCCTCGAGCAGATCGCCGTGGCGCTCCTCGAGGAGCTGGTTGTTCGCGCCCCCGGCAATGATCTCGACCTTGAGCTTCGGCAGAGTGTCGTCGTTGATGATCCCGCCGAGGGCGCACGGCGCAAATATGTCCGCCTTCGCGGTGTAAATCTCGTCGCCCTCGACAACGGTGGCGCCGGTTTCTCGCGCCACGCGCGCGGTGCGCTCGGGATCTATGTCGGAGACAATCAGCTTTGCGCCGGCCTCGTGCAGCTCGTTCGCCAGGTAGCGCCCGACGTTTCCAACTCCCTGAATGGTGACGACCTTGCCGTTCAGGTCATCGCTGCCCCAGCGATTCTTCGCAGAAGCCTGAATCGCGCGGAAGACGCCGTGTGCGGTTACTGGTGACGGATCCCCGGACTTGTGCTTGAGTCCCGCGACGTGGTCCGTCTCCATGTTCACGAAATCCATGTCGGCGGTGCCTGTGCCGACGTCTTCGGCAGTGATGTACCGCCCGCCGAGGCTCTCGACTGCGCGGCCGTGCGCACGGAAAATCGACTCGCGATCGGACGTGCGGTTGTCCCCGATGATGACCGATTTTCCTCCGCCGAGATCGAGATTCGCGACGGCGTTCTTGTATGTCATCCCTCGCGACAGCCGGAGTGCATCGATGATTGCAGCGTCATCCGACTCATACTGCCAGAAGCGTGTTCCGCCGAGTGCGGGCCCGAGTGCAGTGCTGTGGACCGCGATTATTCCGCGGTAGCCGCACGACGGGTCGCTCGCCATCAGCACTTCTTCATGGCCCATCCCGGCAAGTGTCTCAAAGAGTTCCATTGATCTATTGGCAGTGTTGAATTGTTGTCGTCAGCTAATGCTTGTGGTGCTCGTGGGAATACTGTTCGCGGGCGATCACGATGCGCTGGATCTCCGACGTTCCCTCGTAAATCTCGGTGACTTTGGCGTCGCGGAAAAGCCGCTCGACTGGATAATCCTTGACGTATCCGTAGCCGCCGAAAATCTGTACAGCCTGGTTCGTGGCGAACATTGCGGTCTCGCTGGCGAAGAGCTTCGCCATCGACGTCGCCTGCTTCACGTTCTCGCCGCGGTCTTTCGCGCGTGCTGCAGCGTGAATCAGCGTCCTCGATGCGGCGATCCGCGTCGCCATGTCCGCGAGCTTGAACTGAATCGCCTGGAACTCGCGAATCGGCCTGTTGAATTGATGTCTCTCCGCCGCGTATGCCGTCGCTGCCTCGAGCGCGGCGCGCGCAATTCCCACCGCCTGGGCAGCGATGCCAAGCCTTCCGTTCTCTAGCGACTGCATCGCGTAGATGAATCCCATGTGCGGCTGTCCCAGCAGGTTTGCCGCCGGGACGCGGAGATTGTCGAACGTGAGCTGCACGGTGGGCGAGGAGCGAAGACCCAGCTTGTCCTCTTTTTTCCCCACGTGAAATCCGGGAAGGTCGGGAGTCACGATGAACGTTCCAATTCCCCGCGCGCCTTTTCGGTCTTTCTGCGTGTCGGTTCGCGCCATCGTGAGGATCGCTCCTGCATGGCTGCCGCTCGTCACCCAGCTCTTCGTGCCGTTGAGAATCCAGTCGTCTCCATCGCGGACTGCCTGAGTAGTGAGGGCGGCTGCATCCGAGCCAGCTTCAGGCTCCGACAGGGCGAATGCGCCGAGCACTTCTCCTCTCGCCATCGGCGGAAGAAATCTTTTCTTCTGCTCTTCCGATCCGAATTGCAGAATCATCTGCGTCGGAAGCGAGTTGTGCACGCTCATGAGCACCGCTGTCGACGCATCCACCACCGCGATCTCCTCGAGCGCAATCAGGTATGTCGACGTATCCATCCCGAGCCCTTCGTATTCCTCGGGAATCAGCATGCCGAGGAAGCCGAGGTCGCCCATCTTCTTGACGATCGAGGGCTCGAAGTGCGCCTGCTCGTCCCACTCGGCGATGAAGGGCGCGATCTCGTTCAGCGCAAACTCGCGCGCGAGACTTTGAATCTCGCGCTGGTCAGAAGTCAGGTTGAGCAGGTCCGACTTCACTATGCGTACGTGTAGAAGCCGCGGCCCGTCTTGCGTCCCAGCCAGCCGGCGGCGACGTACTTCCTGAGGAGCGGACAAGGACGGTACTTCGGATCGCCGAGTCCATTCTGAAGGACTTCGAGAATCGCGACGCACGTGTCGAGTCCGATGAGGTCGGCGAGAGCGAGCGGTCCCATCGGATGATTCATTCCAAGCTGCATCACCTTGTCGATCGCCTCCGGCTTCCCCACTCCCTCCATGAGACAGTAGACCGCTTCGTTGATCATCGGCATCAGAACGCGGTTGGAGACGAAGCCGGGAAAGTCGTTCACTTCCACAGGAGTCTTTCCAAGCTGCGTGCTCAGATCGATGACTCTCCGGGTCGTTTCATCGGAAGTCGCGAGGCCGCGAATGATCTCGACGAGCTTCATGACCGGCACCGGGTTCATGAAGTGCATGCCGACCACTTTCTCGGGGCGTTTCGTGCGCGCGGCAATCTCGGTGATGGAGATAGAGCTCGTATTGCTGGCGAGAATCGCGTCGGTGTTCGCGATGCGGTCGAGGTTGCCGAAGATCTTGAACTTGAGATCGGTGTTTTCTGTCGCGGCCTCGACGATCAGCGCGGCGTCCGCCACCGCGGCGATGTCAGTCTCCGGAGAAATGAACCCGAGAGTCTCCTCGCGCTGCTTCTCGTTCAGTGTTCCCTTCTTCACCTGCCGGTCGAGATTCTTCTCGATGGTTGCCATGCCTTTCTCGAGCGCATCGCTCGAAACGTCGACCATCGTCACGGGAAATCCCGACTGGGCGAAGACGTGAGCAATGCCGTTGCCCATCTGTCCCGCGCCGATCACCGCGATCTGTTCGGCCATCTATGACTCCATGCGGCGCAGGGGCCGCGCATGCAGGTAAACGAGCACCACGAACATTCCGACCACTGCCGCAAAACCTCCCTCCGGTCCCCATGCTCCGCCGGTGAGCCAGTCAGGGCCCGAGTCGATGACGCGATAATCGGGCGACCTCACTGGAATTCCGCTGACTGGCGTGTGCAGCGCCGCGGCCATGAACCAGTTCCACACAAAATGCGCCGCTGTGGCGGCGTATAGACTTTCAGTCGCAAGGAATATCGACCCGAGGAAAAATCCGGCGAACATTACGATCACGACCGATTGCGCATCCGCGCCGGGATTGGCCATGTGGAGCAGACCGAAAACTACGCTCGTGGAAATCAGGGTCCAACGAGGGCCGAGTGCTTCCCGCAAAACCGCGAAGATGTATCCCCTGAGCAGCAACTCCTCTCCAAACGCAGCGGGAAGGAGGGTGGCTAGACTTATCGCGGCCGCTGCCCACCAGCTGCCCGGAGGCGACGGCACCTTGTCCAGCTGATTCGCGAGGAGCAGAACGGCCGAGGGTACGGCAATCGCGACAAGTCCGAGTGCCGACCC
>DASWQD010000276.1:0-7795 GCA_036398255.1 Gemmatimonadaceae bacterium
CTGGTGGCGCTTCACAGAATGACCATCGAGACAGCAGCTACGCGTTGAGCGATGTCCAGGCCTTCAGCTTTTCTTTCCACCCCGGCCCCACTTTTCCCATGATCTTTACCGTGACGTTGCCCATATAGGCACCGCCGTAAACTCTTAGCGTGGGTGCATCGAGTGCAGGCAACGGGCATTCGCCGACCCGAATCACCTCGAAGCTTCCCATCACTCCGTCACCGTCGCACTGAACCCGAATGTCGGGCGGTACGGAGATCTCGACGTTGGCGAAGATGCAGCGGATCTCGATCTCCGACATTCCCTCGCCCATGCGCGCCCAGGTGAGGTCGAGCTCCACGTTCCCCATGAACGTGAACACGCGGAAGATACGCGGAAGGATCCACTCTCCCTCGCGCTTGATGTTGGACCACCATACGGTGACGCCGTTCCGCTCCGGGACGAGATGGTCCGGGAGTGACCGCTGAACGAGCGCCGGGGGCGCCGCGGGACCGGGGTGATCGAGCTGGGCCATCGATGTTGAAGTTAGCATGCCCTCCAATCCTACGGATGGAGGGTCCGGCTGGTGTCAGGCTCTGGTTAGAAAGCCGGGACCTCTCCATCTTAGTCGCCTGACAAACCCCAGCCCCCAAGCGCCCATGACCGCACGCCTGCTCAGCACAGTGCTCGGATTGTTTCTGCTCGGTGCATCAGCATTACAGGTGCAGTCGCAGACCCCTCCAGCACGATACGTCTACGTGTGGGCAGGAACCGGGACGCATCACAAGCCGGGCAAGAACATGATCGCGGTCATCGACGCGAACCCTGCGAGCGCGAAATACGGAACCGTGATCAACGTGCTCACGGTGGACAGCCTTGGAGGCATGCCACATCACAGCGAGCTCGAGCTGCCGAAGTCCGGACCGCTGTTCGTGAACGACTTTGGAATGGACAAGTCGTACCTGATCGATTTCTCGAACGCACCGAATCCGCGAGTCGCTGGGAAAATGGCAACGGTGCCCGGAGCGCGGAGCGCACACTCGTTCGCGAAGCTGCCCAACGGGAACACAATCGCGACGATTCAATTCGGTGACAGCGCAGTCGCCGGCAAGCCAGGCGGATTGGCGGAATTCGACAACACCGGCAAGCTCGTCCGCTACACGACTTCGGCCGATCCGGCATTTCCTGGTGCGCGAATCAGGACGTACGCACCGACGATCCTTCCGGCGATCGACCGCATCGTCACGACTAGCAGCCCGATGGACACTGAGCGCACAGCTAACGTGGTGCAGGTGTGGAGAATGTCCGATCTCAAGCTGCTGAAAACTCTCGAGGTCCCGCAGGGCGCTGCGGATTCCGCGGGACTGTTTCCCTTCGAGCTCAAGACACTCGCCGACGGCCGCACTGTCATGATGCACACGGACTACTGCGGGTTCTACACACTCACCGGTCTCGACGGCGAGCTCAAGATCGAGCGCGTGATGGCGATGGAGCATCCCAAGAACATCGGATGTTCAGTGCCGCTAATCGTCGGCAGGCACATGATCGTCCCGATCGCATACGCGCACCGCTACGCTACACTCGATATCTCAAATCCATCCCGCCCCGTGGAAGTCGCATCATTTCAGACGGACAGCACGTTCTATCCACACTGGATCGCGAAGGATCCGGGCAGCGATCGCGTCATCGTGTCGGATCAGGGGGACGGCGTACCGATGGTTCGAATGGCTCGGTTCGATTCAGCTACCGGCAAGCTGGTCTGGGACGAGAAATTCGTCTTGAGCCTTGCAGATGTCAGATGGCCGAACGGACTGACGGGGAAGGTGAATCCGCATGGGGTACTATTCGTTCCATAGAACAGATAGACCCAGACGGTGGCGGGTTGTGGGTTACCAGTTTTTCAGTTTTGGGTATCCGGTTCAAACCGTAGAACCCATAACCGGATAACCGGTAACTCACGACCCGCCACCGTCCGGGTCTAACCAGCTACTGCTTCCCACTCGCCCCCACGCTAGGCGCGCTTAAGCTGGCCGATCCTGTCCGCGGTTTTCCCATGAGCGGCATTCCTTCTCCCATCCGCTCGAGGCCGCCGACTACGACGAGCTCACCAGCGGATACTCCACTCAACACCTCGACAAAGCCGGCCGACCGCACTCCAAGCTGAACCACTCGGCGGCTCGCCTTGCCCTTGTCCACCACCCACGCAATGTTCGCGGTGCGCAGCGGCTGAATCGCATCTTCAGGAATCACGATCGCCTTCTCGCGAACTGCAGTTGCAAGCCGTGCCTCGATGAACATGCCCGGCTTGAGGAGCCGATCACGATTCGCGGCGAGTCCCTTCACCGTAATTGTGCGGTTGGTACCCTCGACAACCGGATCGATGAAATCCACACGCGCCGCAAACTTCCGCTGAGGCTCGGCGGCGACGGTGAACTCTACAGTCTGACCCTGACGGAGGCTTGTCGCATGCCGCTCGGGAACCTGGATCACCGCGCGCTGCGGATCCACAGTCTGAAGGGTGAGCAGCGGACTCGACGTGGTGACATAGTCACCGATGCTCACGAATCGCTGGCCGACAATTCCGGAGAAGGGAGCACGCACGGTGCTGCGCGCGATCTGAAGCTGCAACAGTGACAGCGCCGCATTCGCGCTGCGCGCTGTCGCCTCGGCACGCTCGAGATCCGCCGGCGCAGCCGCGTTCTGCTCACGCAACCGGCGAACACGTGCCAGCTGCTGCTGCGCTAGATCGCGATCTGCATCCGCACGCTCTGCCTGGGCGCGCAGCATCGCATCATCGATTCTCACGAGCGCAGCACCTCTCGACACGATCTGTCCTTCACGAAACAGGAGAGCGGTAACCCGGCCCTGCTCATCGGACCGAAGCTCTACAGCCTGCACTGCTTCGATACGACCAGTCGCTCTCACCGCGTCGACGATCGGGCGGACTCGCGCTGTGTCTACATCGACGGGCATCGGAGGCATCGCCGGCGGAGCACCGGCTCCTGTCCCTCCACCTTCACTGCCTCCCTTGGCGGCTCCAGGCGCACCGGCATTCCCGCTTCGGCCAAGCGTGAGGATGCCGATCACGAGTATCGCGACGACTGCGAGGGCAGTCAGCAAAACTTTGCGCTGGGTTACCCACCACGGCTGAGTAGTAAACTTGGGGCTCGTCATGTTAGTCTCTGCGAACGTTCGGAGTAGATGTCTCGAAAATGCGGCGGCCCAGCAATGCCTCGATCTGCGCCAGCGAAAGCCGCGAAGAATACCGCGCACGAATCAGGGCGGCCTGCGCCTCACTCAGCGCAACCTGTGCTTCGAGAAGATCGAGAATAGTGGTAGCGCCTTCGCGATAGCGCGCGTTCTGCACGCGATAGTTCTCGGTCGCGGCCGCAACTCCTATCGAAGCGAGATCGATCCCACCCCGCGCCGTCAGATATCCATGATACGCCTGCCCCATCACCTCAGCGGCGGCACGCTCGAGATCCAGGCGGGTAGCAGCGGCGACACTTCGGTCGGCTCGCGCTCTCGCAACCGCGAGCTCGCGCACGCCGCCGTTCCAGATGGGAAGCCCGACGCTGATGTTCCACTGGTTGCGCTTGAGCGCGGAAGGAAACAGCTCGGTATCGTATCTCCCCGCCGTCGCGCCAATGTTGACCTCCGGCAGGTACCGCTCACGCTCGGCCATAACGACAGCGTTTGCGCTCTTTTCCTGCGCGCGGGCCGCCTCGACGTCGGGACCGCGAGCGCGCATCTCCGCGATCGCCTGGTCGCGCGTCATCGGAAGCTGCGGCGGAAGCAGCGTATCCACCGGCGCGGCTTCAGCAGGGCCGAGCAGTCCGATTCTCCGCCCGAGCCGCAACCGCGATGCGGTCAGCGCCGAGTCCATGCTGAGAACCCCGAGTCGTGCGCGGCTTGCTTCGAGCAGTAGCTGGAGAGAGTCCGACGAGACCCGCTCGCCCGACACAACTCTCACACGCGCAATAGCGAGAGCCTCTTCGGCACGGCGTACACGATCGGCAGCGACGCGCGAGAGCTCCTTGTCTGCGAGCACCGCGAAATACGCTGCATCGGTCTCGAGTGCCGTTCGAAAACGACTCACCGTCTCCAGCGCTTCAGCGCTCTCGACTGATGCGCGCGCGCTCTTGAGAGCTCCGAACTTCCCAAACCCGAGGATCGCGAAATTTGCATCGAGCGTTGCGCTCGCGGCGTTCGGACTTATTCCCGCTGTCCCGAAATTGAAGAACGGCTCCGAGAAGTGCGTGTAGGTGGTGGTCATTCGCACAGTCGGAGTGATCAGGTTCGTGAGAGCGGTGCGACGCTCCCACGAAGCCGTCTCGAGCCGGCTCCTCGCAGCGACAGCATCAGGATCTATCGAAGCAGATCTCCGCCGAGCTTCGGCGAGAGTGACGACCGGCATGGCTTCGGTGGGCTGCTGTGCGAGAGCAGCCGACGGAAGCATCAGAAATGCGAACAGCATTCTATTCATCATGATCAGCGTGCCTCCGACGAAGCGCTCACCGGAGCACCGGGGCGTAAATCAGTCATGCGTCCAACAGGAACCGGCTTTCGCGATCGCAGCCGCTCGAACACCACGAACACTGCCGGCACCAGGAAAAGCGTGAGCAGCGTCGAGAGAATCATTCCGCCGATGATCGAGTAGCCGAGCGGGCGGCGGCTTATGGCACCGGCGCCAAGTCCCAGGGCGATGGGCAATGCACCGAAGATCGTTGCGACTGAGGTCATGAGAATAGGGCGAAGACGGATTCGCCCTGCTTCCCGCATCGCCGACAGCGCATCCTGGCCTTCGAGTCGCAACTGGTTGGCGTACGTGACGAGAAGAATCGAGTTCTTCGACACGAGCCCGATGAGCAGGATCATTCCAATCTGGCTGTACACGTTGAGCGTGGACTTCGTGATCCAGAGCGCCAGCAATGCACCAGTCACGGCGAGCGGCACCGCGAGCAGAACCGTGAACGGATGCAGCAGCGACTCGTATTGCGCCGCGAGCACCATGAACACGAAGATCAGCGCAAGAGCAAACGCGAAGAAAAGCGCGCCTCCACTTTCCTTGAACTCGCGAGATTCACCCGCGAGCTCGACGGTGCTTCCCGCGGGGAGCACCTGCGCCGCTCTCGCGTTGAGTGAGTCGAGTGCTTCTCCAAGTGTAAATCCAGGAGCCATGCTCGCTGACAACGTGAACGAGCGAACGCGATTGAAGTGATTCAGCTGGCGCGGACCGATGCGCTCCTCGACGCGAGTTACCGCATCGAGCGGAACGAGCGTGTTGTCTCGTCCGCGGACCTGGAGGCCCGTAATATCCGACGGCGTTGCGCGCTCACCGGGATCGAGTCGCAGGATCACGTCGTAGAGCTTGTTCTCCGACGTGAAGCGGCTGACGTCGCGTCCGCCGAGCAGAGTCTGGAGAGTCGTTGCGATATCTCGCGCGGGAACTCCGAGGTCCTCGGCGCGGTCACGATCGAGGTTCACGACGAGCTCCGGCTTCGTCACGCGAAGGTCGGTGTCGACGTTGACGAGACCGGGAATCGTTCTCGCGACGGCTGTGAGAGTATCCATTCCGCGGACGAGCGCTTCGAAGTCGCGGTTCTGCACGACGAACTGAACCGGTGCCCCGAATCCTCCGAAAGCAGGCGGGTTGATCGCGAACGCGAACACTCCAGGCACTCCGAAGAACTGCGGCTGCACTTCACCGATGATGTCCTCTGCGCTGCGGTCACGTTTGTCCCAGTCCTCGAGAATGGTTCCAAGGAACCCCGAGCTTGGCGGACCGCCGAATCCGATGATGCCGAAGCTCGACCGCACGTCTTTCGTCTTTTCGACGATCGCCTCGAGCTCCTTGAGGTAGCCGTCGGTGTACGCAACGGAGGCACCTTCCGGTGCGACGACGAAGGTAAAGAAGAAGCCACGGTCATCGGCCGGGACGAACTCGCGCTTCAGGTTGGTGAAGAGAAAGATCGCACTCAGTGTGAGCAGCGCACCTCCACCGATCACGGCGAGAGGATGCCTGAGTGCGAGGCCAAGAGTCCGCTCGTATCGCGATGTGATGCCGTTGAGAACGGTGCCGACGATATGGTGGAAGCGCGACTCACGAGCCGACACGCGGAGAATCTTTGCGGAGAGCATCGGCGTCAGCGTGAGCGCGACGACGCCCGAGATCAAGACGGATCCGCCGACTGCCGCGCCGAATTCGTTGAAGAGCCGTCCGGTAGCTCCCGTGAGGAAGAGGAGCGGTGAGAATACCGCGAGCAGCGAGATCGTCGTCGCGATGACGGCGGTCGTGATCTCGCGCGTGCCGTCGATCGCTGCCGTCTGAGGATCCTTCCCGAGCTCCTCCTGGTGACGGTACGCGTTCTCCATGACGATGATCGCGTCGTCCACCACGATGCCGATCGCGAGAATCAGTCCGAGCAGCGTGAGCGTGTTGACCGAGTAGCCGAAGGCACCGAGCACGGCGAACGTGCCGATGATCGAGACGGGAATTGCGAGCGCGGGGATGATCGTCGCCCGAACTGTCGCGAGGAAAAGGAAGATGATGAGGATCACGAGCCCTGCCGTGATCAGCAGTGTCTCCTGTGCCTCGAGGATCGAGCGCTGCACGAACACAGATCCGTCGAATGCCATCTCCAGCTCGACCCCGGGCGGAAGCGCCGCGCGTACCGCGGGGAGCTCCTTGTGCACTCCTTCCGCGACTTCGAGCACGTTTGCCTTCGACTGCCGCACGACTCCAATGAAAATCGCCGGCTGCTGGGAATACCGCGTTACCGAGCGGTCGTCTTCAGGTCCCGGCTCAACGCGTGCGACGTCCCCCAGCTTCACCAGCTGCCCATCCCGGCTGGAAACCGTGAGCTCAGCGAATTCGCCCGGTGTGCGCATCTCGCCGAGGTAGCGGACGGAGAATTCACGGCGGTCTGATTCGATGCGGCCGGCGGGGATCTCGACGGAGCGCGAGCGAATCGCGTTCTCGACATCCTGCGGCGTGAGCCCGCGCGCGTTGAGCTCGGCGGGCGATAGCCACACGCGGACGGCGAACCGCCGCTCACCATAAATCGGCGCGCCGGATACACCGGGAATCGTCTGCAGCCTCGGCTTGATCTGACGGTCGGCGATGTCCGACAGCTCCATCAGGTCGTATGTCTTCGAGGTGAGCGAGAGGAACATGATCGGGAACGCGTCGGCTTCCTGTTTTGCGACGACTGGCTCCTCTACGTCTTCAGGTAATAACCCGCGCACGCGCGAGACTTTGTCGCGCACGTCCTGCGCGGCTGCCTCGATCTCGCGGTCGAGCGTGAACTCGAGCGTGATGGTGGAGATCTGCTCCTGGCTCGCGCTCGTGATGGAGCGAAGGCCTTCGACGCTCGATAGCTCCTCCTCGAGAACGTCGGTGACGGCCGACTCGACGACCTGCGGACTTGCACCCGGAAGGATGACGGTGACCGATACGACTGGCGGGTCGGCGTCGGGGAACTCTCTGACCGGAAGGCCCCGGTATGCGATGACGCCAACGAGTACTATCCCGAGGCTGATCATGCTGGAAAGCACGGGGCGGCGAATGAATCTCTCAGCGAACTGCATCCGCTTTTCCTTTTCTTTGAGGCGAGGCGGTACGGGCTCCAATCCCCGAACATACACCGAAACAAGTGTGTTACAAGGGCTATCAATCTTAGCGTCGAATCAGGGTGCCGGAATTCGACAACGTGTAACGAAAGTGAAAGGCGGAACTGCGGGTGTTTAACCGCCGAGCGCGCCGAGGACGCCGAGAAAACCAGTTAAGCCTGTTGTTAACGACAAAAAGCGTAGT
>DASWQD010000277.1:0-4101 GCA_036398255.1 Gemmatimonadaceae bacterium
CAAGGGAAAGAACGAAGACATCCGCGAGATCGGCCGCAAGCTTCAGGCATCCACGATTCTCGAGGGCAGTGTTCGAAAGGCGGGAAAGCGGCTGCGCCTCACTGCACAGCTCGTGAACGCCGAGAACAACGAGCAGCTGTGGGCGGAGCGGTACGATCGCGAGCTCGAGGACGTGTTCGAGATCCAGGACGAGATCGCGCAAAGCATCGTGTCCGCTCTCCGGGTGGTGCTGAGCGATGACGAAAAGCGCGCTATCGAGCAGGTACACACTCCGAATGTCGAAGCATACGGGTTCTACCTGCGCGGCCGCCAATACTTCCACCAGCACCGGCGCAAGAGCCACGAGTACGCGCGGCAGATGTTCGAGCGCGCCATCGAGCTCGATCCGGATTACGCGCTGGCTCACGCCGGAATCGCCGACTGCTGCTCCTTTCTCTATCAGTACTTCGATGCGTCACCGGCAAACCTGAAGCGTGCTGACGCAGCAAGCCGTCGTGCGCTCGAGCTGGCTCCGAGTCTCGCCGAGGCCCATGCCTCCCGCGGTCTTGCCGTGTCGCTCAGCGGCCGATACGACGAGGCCGACACGGAATTCGAGATGGCGATGAAGCTCGATCCGAAATCGTTCGAGGCCGCGTACTTCTATGCACGCTCCTGCGTCGCGCAAGGCAAGAATGAAGAGGCGGCAAAGTGGTTCGAGCGCGCGATCGCCGTACGGCCTGACGATTACGCCGCGCTCGCATTGCTCGCCACCGTGTATCAGGCTCTGGGCCGCGCCGACGAGTCCATTCAGACGTCGCGGCGCGCGTACGATACTGCAAGGAAGCACCTGGAGCTCACACCGGACGATCCCCGCGCGCTCTACATGGGGGCGATGTCGCTCTCGGCGCTCGGCGAAACTGACAAGGCTCGTGACTGGAACCGTCGCGCGCTGGCGATGGACCCTGACGATCCATCAGTACTCTACAACATCGCGTGCGCGTTTGCGGTCGAAGGTCAGAAGCAGGAGGCGATCTCCACGCTGAAAAAGGCGATCGACAACGGCTTCGGGCACTGGAGCTGGATCGAGCACGACACGGATCTGGATTCTCTCCGGGCCGAGCCCGATTTTCTCGCGATGCTTGCAACCAAACCGGCAGAAGTCGAAGCGGAGTAGTGATGCATAAAGGTCTCGAAGACGCGATTTCCGGCTCGTATCGAATCGACCGCGAGCTCGGCCGCGGTGGAATGGCGACCGTATTTCTCGCGCACGACGTTCGGCACAACCGAAAGGTCGCGCTCAAGGTTCTGCATCCCGAGCTGAGTCATTCAATTGGTCCCGATCGGTTCCTGCGCGAGATCGAGCTCGCAGCCCGTCTGAATCACCCGCACATCGTGCCGCTCTTCGATTCCGGCGAGGCCGGCGGATATCTGTATTACGTGATGCCGGTCGTCGATGGTGAGACTCTGCGCGACAAGCTCCTGCGCGATGGCCAGATCCCGCTCGAGGAGTCGCTCCAGCTCGTGCGCGGAGTCGCCGCGGCCCTCGACTACGCACACCGGCAGAACATCGTCCACCGCGATATCAAGCCCGAGAACATCATGCTTCAGGACGGCGAGGCCGTCGTGATGGATTTTGGAATCGGAAAGGCAGTCAGCATCGCGGCAAATGATACGTTGACGCAGACAGGCACCGTCGTCGGGACGCCCGCGTATGTGAGCCCGGAGCAGGCTGCAGGAGAAAACAAGATCGACGGCAGAAGCGATCAATACAGCCTGGCGTGCGTTCTCTACGAGATGCTTTCCGGGAAGAAGCCATTCTCCGGGCCGACGGCGCAGTCGGTCATCAGCAAGCGGTTCACCGATCCGGTTCCGTCCATTCGGTCTGTATTCGAGAAGGCGCCTGATGAAGTCGAGAGCGCGCTCCTCAAGGCGCTGGCGAAGGACGCGAGCGACAGGTTCTCGACGACAGCGGAGTTTGCGCGGGCGCTCGTCGCCACTCATCTCTCGACGCCCGACGGCAGTCCGCTTCAGGGCGGATCCGCGACGAAGTCGATCGCAGTTCTTCCCTTCACCAACATGAGCGCCGACCCGGAAGGCGATTTCTTCGCGGACGGAATCGCCGACGAGATCATAACAGCTCTCTCGAAAGTGAAGGCGCTGCGCGTTGTGTCGCGCACGTCGTCATTCACGTTCAAGGGAAAGAACGACGACATCCGCGAGATAGGGCGCAAGCTGCAGGTCTCGACGATCCTCGAGGGCAGCATCCGCAAGGCGGGCAAGCGACTGCGCCTCAACGCGCAGCTCGTGAGCACGACTGACAGCTCTCAGCTCTGGGCCGAGCGGTACGATCGAGAGCTCGAGGATGTTTTCGCGATCCAGGATGAGATCGCCGCGAGCATCGTCGCCGCACTGAGGGTTGTGCTCACCGAGGATGAAAAGAAAGCAATCGAGCAGGTGCCGACGACGAACATCGATGCGTACGAGTATTACCTGCGCGGGCGTCAATTCTTCCATCAGCACCGTCGGCGCTCTCACGAGTTCGCCAGGCAGCTTTACGAGCGCGCGATCGAGCTGGACCCAGGATACGCTCTCGCCCATTGCGGCGTCGCCGACTGCTGCTCTTTCCTGTATCAGTACTTCGACGCCTCAGACTCGAATCTCCAGAAGGCGGAATCCGCCAGCAGGCGTGCGCTGGACCTCGCTCCTCAGCTCGCCGAGGCTCACGCGTCACGTGGCCTGGCCGTGTCACTGACTGGAAAGTTCGAGGAAGCGGAGAGAGAGTTCGAGGAAGCGATGCGTCTGAACCCGAAATCATTCGAGGCTGCCTACTTCTTTGCGCGAGCGTGTGCGGCTCAGGGAAAGTCCGAGGAAGCAGCCAAATGGTACGAGCGAGCCATCGCCGTGCGTCCCGATGATTTCGCGGCGCTCATGCTGCTCGGCGGGATGTATGCCGACCTCGGAAAAACGGAAGACAAGACGCGCGCGATGCGGCGCTCCTACGATGCTGCGCGCAAACATCTCGAGCTCAATCCCGACAATCCCCGCGCGCTCTACATGGGCGCGGCCGCACTGATAGAGCTCGGAGAACGTGATAAGGCGCTCGACTGGACACGGCGTGCCGCGTCGATGGATCCGGACGATCCTTCCGTGCTCTATAACGTCGCCTGCGACTATTCGATGCTGGAGATGCGGAAAGAAGGCGTCGAGGCGTTGACGAAGGCCGTAGACAACGGATTCGGGCACTGGAAGTGGATCGAGCACGATTCGACCCTCGACCAGCTGCGCTCGGAGCCGGGCTTCCTTGCCCTTCTCGAGCGTAAACCCAAGTCAGTGCAGTCCGCCTGAGGGCACGCGGCGTGCGATAGCTGAGCATCCCGTCCAGACGTAACTTGAGGGACATGGCGAAGACTCAGCGAAAGGACGAAATCCTCAAATCCGAAATTCCGCCGGCACTGCCGTTGATGGCGCTCAGGTCCACGATTGTCTACCCGCTTGGCACCATTGCCGTGCAGATGGGAGCTCCGGAGAATCTGGCGCTCCTGCGCGAGAATCCCGGCGGCGGTCTCATCGTCGCGCTCGTGGTGGCCGCGGGAGACCATGACGAGCCGGTAGACCTCGATACGTTCGTGGGCCGCGTCGGCGTCGCAGCCCGCGTTCACGAGCGAATCAATCTGCCGGGCGAAACGGTCCAGATCACTCTGCAGGGACTGCGGCGCATAGTGATCGACAGCATCTCGCAGCGGCAGCCCTACCCTGTCGCCCAGGTGAAAACGGCGAAGGAAATTCCCGCCGACGCAACTGAAGTCGACGATCTCGTCACACGCGTCGTGACCGCTGCCGATACTCTCGCGCAGCTCGTCGACAGAATCCCCGATGAAGTTCCGGCGATTCTCAAGATGAACGTCTCCGATCCGGGCCGGTTTGCCGACCTCGCGGCGACGAACATGAACTTCAAGATCTCGGACAAGGACGAGATCGTTCAGCGCCTCGACATCGGCCAGCGCCTGCGCTTCCTGCTCACGAGGCTCGAGCGTGAGGTCGCACGCGCGCACGTCGTCGAGGACGTGAAGCGGCAGACCGAGATCAAGATCGAGCAGCACCAGCGCGAGTTCTACCTGCGCC
>DASWQD010000278.1:0-2666 GCA_036398255.1 Gemmatimonadaceae bacterium
GGTGATCGTTCTGCCATTCAGCACCAGCTGACCATTGTGCGTGTTGATGACCTCACTGACTCGCGCGCGATTGCGGTCGATCAATGCTGCCGCGATGAACGGCTTCAGTGTCGATCCCGGCTCGAACGGCTCCGTGACCGCGGTGACTGTCAGCGACCGCTGTCCGAGGCGCCGACTGGCCATCGCCAGTACTTCGCCGGTCGCCGGATTCATCACGACGATATCGCCACCCGCGGCATCGAGACTGTCGACAGCACGACTCAGCGCGCGCTCGCAGATATCCTGGAGGTCGCGATTGATCGTGAGAGTGACGTTGTTGCCGGGGCGCGGGATGGAGCCCCACGATTCCGGCGAATCGAGCCTGCGTCCCCTGACGTCGCGCGCAAGCGCCGCAACCGCCGAATCGCCGCGCAGCACGCTGTCGAGTGAGAGCTCGATCCCTCCGAGGGGCCTGCCGTCAGGATCCAGAGTTCCGACGATTTTCCTGATTCCGGGAGCACTGGCATATTCGCGGTTCATCACTGTCGCAGTGTGAACGCCCTTGACCGACATGAGCTCCGCAATGTCGGACGGAACGTGCAATCCCGGCAGCGTGACCCATTTGCGCCGCTTGTCGAGAGCCGCCCGGACCCACTGACTCCGCACTCCAAGCGAGCGCATCTCACGACTGAGTGCGCGAGCATCGGTGACTTCATTGGGAGCGATGCTGACCGTGAACATCTCGCGGCTCTGGCCGAGGATGTTGCCGGCGGCGTCGAAGATGTTGCCGCGCGCAGCGGCAAATGCGCGGTTGCTGAAATGCTGCCGGCGCGCTCTTTCCGCCCAGTCCTTGCCCTGCACGAGCTGCACGCGCGCTGCCTGGCCGATCAGAAGCGCTGCGAACAGACCAAGCATCAGGTGGATGACACTGACGCGGCTAAGGCGAACCACTGCTCTCCGTTCCCTTGAGCACAACCATCTGCGATTCGTTCGGGAGATGCATGCCAAGCCGCCTCTCGGCGATCGGAACGATGACCGATCGTGACGAGCCGTCGCGTATCTGCTGTCCGAGCTTGACACGCTCGCTCTCCAGCGCCGCCTTCCGGCGGCGCAGTGCCGTGAGCTCGATACCCTCGCGATGACCGTAGCTTCTCCGCGCGATCACTGCCGCGGAGACGATCACGAACGCCACGAGTCCGCCGGCAATTATCCAGCGGCCGCGCTTCAGTCCTCTCGTCGCCACGCGCGGAGCCGTGCGCTGCGTGCACGCGGGTTGCGTTCGATCTCGGCTTCACTCGCCGTGACAGCCTTGCGCGTTACGAGCGAGCCGAGCGCCCGTCCGCGGCAGGTGCACTGAAGCTGCCGGGGAGGACATATGCAGGCGAGCGACCATTCGCGCATCGCGTGCTTGACCGTCCTGTCCTCGCCGGAATGATACGAGATCACGGCAAGTATTCCGCGATCGCTCAGCCGGTCGCGCAGCACCGGCAGCGCGTCGTTCAGCGAGCCGATCTCATCATTCACCGCAATTCGCACCGATTGAAAGAGCCGCGCGAAATCCGAAGATCCTGATCGCGGGCCGAGCACGGCTCGGATTGCTCCCACAAAATCGTCGCTCGTCACGAATGGGCGGTTCGCGCGTCTCCGGACTACTTCTCGTGCAAGGCGGCGCGCACGCGGCTCGTCACCATACTCACGAAAGATTTTCACGAGCTCGTCTTCGGCGGCCGAATTGAGAAGCTCGCCCGCGTCCAGGTCGGAGCCGGCGCTCATTCGCATGTCGAGCGGCGCGCCCTCGCGGAACGAGAACCCGCGTGATGCCTCGTCGAACTGGTGTGATGAGACACCGAGGTCGGCGAGAATGCCGTCGAATCTTTCTGATTTATCGGGGAGCAACCGGTCGGCCTCTGCGAAGTTGCCCAATATAACGCGAAACCGGCCTGCCGCCTCATGGGCTGCAAGCCGGTCGCGTGCGGTTTTTACGGCGTCGGGATCGCGGTCGATTGCGGTGACCGTGGCACCCATAGCAAGAAGGGCGGCGCTGTGTCCGCCGCCCCCCAGAGTGCAATCGAGAATGTTCTGCGCGCCTTCGAACAGCTCTGTTATCTCGTCCGCGAGCACCGGCGCGTGATAGGCGCTGTCCCACGCGCCCGGTGCCCCGCGAATCACTTGCAGAATCTGCGAATCTGATCGTCCACTGCAGGTGTGAACTGCGGAATTGCGGTCAGCAGCTGCTTCGCTGCATCGGCATACGAAGTGAGGCCTGCCGGAACGTTTTCCTGTGCCGTGGCGAACGATTCCTTTGCGAGACGGGCGAGCGCGCAGTTCTTGGTGTCCTGCGCTTCGTTGACCGCACTTTGACCGATGAGGAACGCCGATGCACCGGCGAGGAACTTCGCATCGGACGACGCCTCGAGCTGATCCGAGAGGATCAGGAACTGAACTGCCCGCTGGAGGTCAGCACGGTTCTTCGATGCGTTGCCCGCCTTGTACGCGTCGCTACCCGTCTTCAGTGCGACCTGCGCGAGCGTCTTCTTGTCCCCACCACTTGCGGCCGCGGTGCGGATCGTTGCGAGCACGCTGTCCGGCATGTTCAATGAGCTCAGGATCAGCGCCTTCTGGGCATAACCGCCGTCGACACGCGGGTTGGCGGCGAGTGCGCGATTGATTGCGACGAGTGCCTGGGC
>DASWQD010000279.1:0-4628 GCA_036398255.1 Gemmatimonadaceae bacterium
TGAGCGGCGACCGCGCGTCGATCACCGGAACGCAGCGGCTTCCATATCACTACTTCCAGCGCCCTGACGCGACGCATCTCGAGCTCGACACGCTCGCGACTTCGCTCACAGGCTTTGCAGGCTCGGCGATCCTGTCGCATCGCGTCGGCCGCCACTGGAACATGAGAGGCAGCTTCAACACCATAAGCCCCGACTATGAGATAAGCGACCTCGGATTCCAGCGTCGCGCCGACCGTCTCGATCTCCAGGCCAACGTGAGCTACGAGGAAACGAGGCCGGGGCTGTTTCGCAGGTATCAGGTAAGCACAACAGGGTTAGTCGAGCACAATTACGCGTGGGATCCAATCTCCAGCAGGGTGTTCCTGAATGGATTCGTCCAGCTCCTGAACTACTGGGCCATCGGCATGAACCTGAGCTGGGGACTGCCCGGAACGATCGACGATCGCCTGACTCGCGGCGGACCTCACGCCGACAGGCCGCAGTATTTCTACATCAACACCGAGATGAGCTCGGATCCTCGCAAGCCCGTGGTGTTCAGCCTTGGGAATTTCACGCAGTTTGGCCCGGGCGACGGACAGAACTTCGACTGGTTCGGCAACGTGCAGTTCAAGCCCCGGCCGAGCATCGAGGTGTCGCTCGGTCCGTCGCTGAACTGGGATAAATCAGAGGCGCAGTTTCTCGGGCGCGTCGTGGATCCGCTCGCGGTCAACACGTATGGCGCGCGATACATCTTCGCGAGCGTAGACCAGACGACGTTGTCCCTGGACACAAGGGTGAACTACACGTTCAGCCCGACTCTTTCACTTCAGGTATTCGCGCAGCCGTTCATCGCGACCGGGAAGTTCGGCGCAGCGAAGGAGTTCGCAGAGCCGGGCACGTTCGACTTTCTTCAGTACGGGCGCGATGTCGGCGAGATCATCGACGGGCGGATCTATCCGAACGGTCCGGGACCAAACGCGGTTTCGTTCGCGGTGCCTCAGCCTGACTTCAATGTCGGCTCGCTGCGCGGCAATGCAGTTCTCAAGTGGGACTGGAGACCGGGATCGACGATGTATCTCGCCTGGCAGCAGACGCGCGACAGCTTCAGTCCAATCGGTGATTTCGCACTGCGCCGCGATCTCGATACGCTGTTTGGCGCGCGGCCTGACAACATCTTTCTCATCAAGGTCAGCTACTGGCTAAACCCGTAATCCTCGCTGCGAGCGCCCGAGTACGAGAAAGACGCTGATCGCCGTAACAGCGACGAGCACGGTGCACACGACGGCGACCAGCGCGAGCGATCCGGAGAATGCTGCGCGCGCAGACTGTATGAGCGGGTCGGCCAGTGATCCGTCGATCTGGCCCCCTGTATTCACCGCGCCACCGATCGTCGCCATTGCGTCCGCTTTCGCCTCCTGCGACAAGCCTGCAGGAATGGAGTCAGCGAGTGAATGCCGGTAGGCCGCTGTTGAAATGCTGCCAAGGATGGCGACGCCGAGCGCAGCGCCGAGCTCTGCGCTCGTCTCCGAGATTCCGCTTGCTGATCCCGCGCGCTCCGGCGGTGCGGCCGTCATGATCATGTCGGTAGTGAGCGTCATGGCGATGTTGATGCCGAAGCTCATGATCATGTACGCGCCGACAGGGAGAATGAGTCCCGATGTTTCATTCAGCCGCGTAAGCGCTACCATGCCCGCCGTCGTGAAGAGCATTCCAGCCGGCATGACATACGCAGGCGGATACTTCTTCACGATCGCCGGCGCGACGAAGGTTCCAATTATTCCGACGACCGTCGCGGGCAGGAGCGCCATGCCCGCACGGAGCGGCGACAAGCCAACCACCAGCTGAAAATATTGGGATACGAGGAGGTAAAGTCCGCCGAACGTGACCGTCGCCACGAGCTGCGTCACTACCGACGCGCTGAACGGCGGCAGCGAGAAGAGCTCGAGGTCGATCAACGGATGCGCGAGACGCCGCTGCCGAATCACGAACAGCACGGCAATGGCCAGCCCCGCCGCGATGGCGAGAAACTGGACGCTGCCGGCTCCATCCTGCGCGATGCGCTTGATGCCGAAAATGATGAGGAGAATCGCCGAGAGTGACAGTGCTGCGCTCGGGATATCGAGCCGGCCCGCGTTTGCATCGCGGAACTCGGGCAGGAGAATCGGACCGAGCACGAGCAGCAACGCCATGACCGGCACGTTCAGGAGGAACACCGAGCCCCACCAGAAATGCTCGAGCATCACTCCGCCCAGTATCGGGCCGATCGCTCCGCCGACGATGAAGGCATTGATCCACATCGCGATCGCGAACCGGCGCTGCGTCTCGTCGTGAAACATGTTTCTGATCAGCGCCATCGTTGACGGCATGAGTGTCGCGCCGGCGACTCCAAGCATCCCGCGAGTGGCGATGAGAGTTGCCGCGCTGTCCGCGAATGCGGCAACTGCCGACGCCACTCCGAAGGCCGCTGCGCCGATCAGGAGGAGCTTGCGCCTGCCGATCCGGTCGCCGAGGGTGCCCATGGTGATCAGTGAGCTGGCGATCATGAAGCCGTAGATGTCCACGATCCAGAGCAGCTGCGTGCTGCTTGGCTCGAGATCGGCAGTGAGCTTGGGAACGGCGAGATGCAGGACTGTGAAGTCCATCGAGAGCAGGAAACACGGGAACGCGAGCACCGCGAGGCCAATCCACTCGCGACGGCCCGCCCTCGCTGAAACTGTCGTGTCCTGCTGAGGCATCCCGGAATCTAGATGGTCGATCCCGATTCGCTCAGTCGATTTGCCGGTAGGGTATTTCCTCGAATGGCGGCAGCCCCGCAGCGTCGATCACGCGCAGGAGTCCTTCGCGCTCGTGGAACTCGATTCCATCGCGATCAAGGAGGATCGCGTTTCGCTCGAGCTTTGCGAGCCGGCGAAACTCGGCATCGATGAGGCGGAACCGCCGCACCATGTTCTCCACCTGCTCATGCGAGCGGCGGCGCAGCCTGATGTGCTTCTCTATGGTATCGGTGCTCGACGTGAGAACGATGGTGCAGTCGGGGTTCCACCGGTCGCCAAGGTGGATTGTCTCGTGCAGCGCAGCGTGGCTTTCCGTGGGATACTCGACGATGTGCGCTTCGAGAGTGATACGCGCGCCTTCGATGAAGATCACCCGATCGGGCCGATCGTGCTCGGCGGCGTCGCGATAGTTCGCTTCATACAGCTCGCCGAAGTAGGCCGTTACACCGACTGGATTGACGCCGGCCTCGATGTCCATGAGGACGCGCGGATCCCACACACCCTTCTCGCCTTCGCCGTACGACCCGTGGTGATAGAGGTCGCCGAGCTGGCGAACGAGTGTGCTCTTGCCGACTCCTGGTCCGCCAACGATGGCAACGCGCATCCGGCGAGAGCATGCAGGTTGACGGGCTCGTTCGCAAGTGCTCAATTCGCGGCGTGCGAAACTACGACATCACCGTCGACATCGACGCTCCTGCCTCGCGGGTATGGGACGTCATGATCGACGTCGAGCGCTGGCACGAGTGGACTCCTTCGATCACGAGCATAAAGCGGCTCGACGCGGGCGAGTTTCGAGAGGGAAGTCGCGTGCGAATCAAGCAGCCGAAGCTCGCCCCGACTGTGATGACCGTCACGCATCTCGAGGCCGGCAAAAGCTTCACCTGGGAAACGCGCGCTCCCGGGCTACATGTAACTGCGAGCCATAGCGTCACTCCCGCGGGAAAGGGTTCGCAGGCGAGGCTCACGCTCTACTTCGACGGGATCGTCGGTGGCGTGCTTGCGCGTGCGATGCGAGGCCTGAACGAGCGCTACGTGGGGTTGGAGGCGGCGGGGCTCAAAAAGCGAAGTGAGAATCCGCCGGCAACGGCGCGCCTCAAATGAGATTTCTCGCACTTGCGCTCGTGTCGCTGACGGCGACCGAAGTGATAGCGCGAATACAGAAGACTTTTCCCGCCGAGCTCCGCGCAAATACCGTCGACACGTTCAAGGCCGGGGATCCAGAGACGCAGGTGACGGGAGTCGCGGTGACGATGATGGCGACGCTCGACGTCCTTCAGCGTGCAGTGAAGCAGCGGGCGAATCTCATCATCACGCACGAGCCGACGTTCTACAGCCATCGCGATACGACCGGCGCTCTCGAGAGCGAGAACGACGCGGTGCTCGCGGCAAAGCAGAAGTTCATTCGCGAGCACAAGCTCGTGATCTGGCGATTCCACGACATTCCGCACGCAGCGCAGCCCGACATCATCAACACCGGAATCATCGACGCGCTCGGGTGGCGGAAATATCTGCGGCAGGGAAGTACCACCTCGTTCGATATTCCCGTTACGACGCTCCGGGACCTCGCTTCGATATCATCCCGGACGCTGAGCGCGCGGGCGGCGCGAATGTCAGGCGATCCTGCTGCCCGAGTCTCGAGTGTGGTGATGACTCAGGGCTTCTGGGGATTTCCTGCCAACCGCAAGCTGATTCAGGCGGCCAAGCCGGATGTCGTGATCATCGGCGAAGATCACGAGTGGGAGACGATCGAGTATGTCGTAGACGCGATTTCCGCAGGACAGATCAAGGGTCTGATCGTGCTGGGCCACATTGCATCGGAGCAGGCCGGAATGGAGGCGCTAGCGCGGCGAATGAAAGTCTTCATCACGGAAGTGC